>CAZFDB010000088.1:0-5704 GCA_964517475.1 uncultured Desulfurococcaceae archaeon
AAAGGGAGCTTATAAAATCATTCCCGCCCTGAAGGACGGGGCTTTCAGTTGTAAGGGTCCTGTGATAGAGATTGTTGTGAGGGGGTATGTTAAGGTCCCTGTCTCGCTAAGCTTCGTTGTCGCTGAGGTCAAGACACCTGTTACTGCTACGATACCTTTTGAGATCAGGTATTATTATCAGTGATGTTTTAGTTAAATAACGATTTTCTTCTCTCTCAAATATCTTATTTGTTCACTGGATAAACCTAGTTCTCTCAAGATCTCCTCAGTATGTTCTCCTAGCATTGGTGGTGGGGATTTTATTGATGGTCTCTCACTATTTATTTTCGCTGGGAAAACTATTTGTTTCACCGAGCCTAGTTTCTTATGAGGTATCTCAACAACGATATTTGTCTTCACCACATGAGGATCTCTGAAAACCTCATCTAATTCATATACAGGTGCTACCGGCACATCATGCTTCTCCAAGATCTCTATCCATTCACTACGTGTTTTTTTCTTGAATTCATTCTCGAGTTCCTTGATTAATTTATCTCTATTCTCAACTCGATCTGGGTTTGATCTGAATCTAGGGTCGTTGCAAAGATCTTCTTTACCCAATGCTTTACATAGATTATTCCAGAACCTCTCGTTGGTGACTGCCACGGCGATCCATTTATTATCAAGTGTCTCGAAAGCTTGGTATGGAACAATTGATGGGTGAGCATGTCCTAGTCTCCTAGGCTTCCTCCCGGTTAGGAGGTATATCATTGGTATATATGTCATTGAGAATATTGCTGTGTCGTATAATGAAACCTCTATATAGGATCCTTCACCACTTCTCATTCGCTTAATAATACTTGATAGAATCGTTATCGCCGCAATCATTCCTGTGTATATATCGAATAATGCGAATGATACTCTTATAGGAGGATCTCCTTCTCTACCTATTGAGAGCATTAATCCACTCAATGCCTGGATCACTAAATCATATGATGGCTTATCTCTATACGGGCTATCCAAGCCAAATCCTCTAATAGCACAGTAAATGATCTTTTCATTATACTTCTTCAATGTCTCGTAATCAATACCTAGTCTCCTCGGAACATCAGGTCTGAAATTCTCAATAATAACATCACTTCTCTCAATTAATCTATAGAATATTTCTCTACCCTCCAAAGTCTTGAGATCAATAACAATACTCTTCTTATTCCTATTAATAGACATGAAATAAACACTCTCACCATTAATAATCGGTGCCCAATACCTAGTCTCATCCCCCTCCGGAGGCTCGATCTTTATTACCTCGGCACCTAATTCACCCAGGATCATAGTTGCTACAGGACCCGCCAAAGATTTCGTTAGATCAAGGATTCTTAAGCCCTCAAGCATTTAAATCCCAAGTATAATCATGTGTTGAGAAAATTATTGTTTAGTTAAAGGATCCTGAAAAAATCTATCTGTGATGTTTAGCCATTTCCTCATTCTCAGGTAGTTTAAGAATCGCGTCAATTACTTCCTCGGCTTGTCTCATATTATTTGTTCTAACATCAATCACCAACCACTGGATCAAGGGATCTCTTCCACCATCAAGAAATGCCTCTATAGCCCACTCAGCTCTCATTAATCTATGTAGAAGAACGTATCTATACACCTTACTAGGTGGTTGAGTAAGTTGTTTTCTAATAATCTTCTCACCACTGATCTCAACAGGTATCTCAACAGCAACATTACTAGGTATCCTCTCCAAGACACCTTCATTCGGGATATTAACTTGTAGTGGCACTGGAATCCTTATTCTCCCACCTCTACCTCTTATATATATGTAGTAGTGATCCTTAGACTTATTATTCGCGATTGCGTCTATTATCTCCACAATAGACTCACCACTCGGTTCAGGAGGGTATCTATGTGTTAATGGAGTTGATGTGTCTGAAACAGCGTATGACAATGATTCAAGAGCCATTCTTAGATGAGCTAGATACATATTCCAACCAATCTCTGAATCAGGTCCTCCGTACGGGCCATACCAATACTGCTTAGTCTTCAGATCCCAGTGATACTTCCATGTACCTCCTCTCACAGTGTCTCCAATAGGTAGTGAACCATAGATCTTGTACATATCAATTGCTGCGGGGCTGAGATCCACGTCAAATGGGCTTATCACAAATTCTCTCCAAATCTCCCAGTACCTCTCCGCGTCTTCCCTGACCCAGTCATCTATGTATCTATAAGCATTTTCTCCATCATACACGAATTTTGTGAGCCATATAACATGATTGAAACCACTCATCTCAACATATAGATTATTTAAATCAATTAGTTTAGCAATAATTGAGTAGCACTCGGGGTCGCGCATAGCGCACAGAGCCGTTATATCTCTATTAAGTTTCTCCTTAGCCAATCTCATACCCAGCACCTCAACAGCTTTGAGGAAGCCGAGATGACCATGGCATAAACCAATGAATCTCAGATTTCTGAATTGTCTTGTGACAAGTGTGGTTAACTCGAATACTGGATTAGCAACATTTATGAACCAGGCATCTGGTGCATAAGTCTCAACATCTCGAGCTATATCCAGTAGCAACTTGAATTGATAGTAACCCCATATTGTTGGATAGTCACTCACATAATTCCACTCAACACTATTAATACCTCTATAATAACCGTGTTTCTCTGATATCTCTCTCATCTTCTCATAATAGCCGTGTCCACCAGCCATAGCGGAGTTAATTATGAAATCAGCGTCTCTAATCGCCTCAACTCTATTCTTTGTCTTGAAGACTCTTGCATTAACCTTGAGCTCCTCCACGTATCTTTTAGCGAAGTTGTATATGAGATCTAGTCTCCAATCACTTATATCCATAAGCCATATATCTACTCTATTCCTTAGATCCTCGTGTATCAAGAGATCCATGACTATTCTACTTGACCAAACAGCACTGCCAGCACCTATGAAAGCCACCTTAATCCTCTCCAAAAATAAATCCCTCATGACCACTTCATTTCTAAGTTAATAAATTATTACTTTCTCCGTAGCATATTTAAATAAGTAAACTCATAATTTATGAGTAAGTAAATAAGTTATACAAGACAGGATCCGTGGGCTAATTATTATTTATCACCTATCCTAATTATATTGATCTCTAGATAACTATGAGTATTAGGATATTCGTTTCTACCGAATTTATTAATTATTAATTAAAGGATTATGAATGGGATTATCAATGGTTTTTCTCAGGCGATCTTTTGTTATCATCATAATACTAATCTTAGTATTCTCAGTCTCATCCTACTACATTAGTCTCAATATACTTCCTTATCAAAGGACTACTGTGACGATCTCTGAAACATATACTTATTACATGACCGTGTCTACATATAGTGTATCTATGATCACTATGATCTCTACCGCTACAAGATTTATTGAGAGAACTCATCTGTTCACAACAACTATCTTAACCACTGTTGCGCAACCTGCTAAGAATCTGGTTGTGTGGGCATGGATATATAATACTAGTTCTGAGGATGTCCCGGAGATCATTTCTAGATACGGTGGATCTGTGATAGATATTGTTTCTCCTGACTGGTATTACTTAGCTGATAATTTGAGTATAGGTAGATTCTTCTCAAGAGGTGCGGAGGACCCTGGTTTCCTCAGATTAGTTAGGGGGAAAGGGGTTTTGGTTACGCCCATGGTTGTTTCTGCTAATACTGATCGTGTATCTAGATTAATTAGTGACTTATCTGCTATGGAGAGATTCTCTAATACACTGATAGAGACTGCTCAGAGAATGGGTTACGCGGGCTACAATATTGATTTTGAGGTTAGTCTCCCCAACCAGGCTAGGGACTTCGCTTATTTCCTGGATTATGTTGCTAAGAAACTTCATCAATCAGGACTTGTGTTGAGTGTGGCTATTCCTGCTAAGAGAACTGAGTGGCCTAGTAGCTATACTATGACTTATGATTATGAGGCTATTGGTAAATCAGCTGTTGATTACATAATGATTATGGCTTACGACTACTACGAATCTCCCGGACCAAAGCCCGTGGCTCCTATCTGGTGGGTTCAAGATGTTGTTGAGTATGCTCTCAAGAGTATTCCTAAAGAAAAGCTTTTCCTAGGGGTACCTAACTATGGTAAGGTAATGGATTCTAATGGAAGAATTACTCAATGGATACTCTACACAGACTACCAAGCTCTTAGGCGAAGCGGTGTTAATTTCACAGTTGATCAAAGTGATCAGGAGTTGTTTGCCAAGATAGATGATAAATACGTATACTACATAGATGGTGAATTAGCCTATTTAAGAGCTAAGATAGCTCAGAAATACGATCTAGTTGGAGTAGCTATCTGGAGACTAGATAACAGTGATCCTTCATTATGGAATTATTTAAAAGATCTAAAGCCTTGCCAAAGAATCAGTATCGGATCAAGCGGATAATTAATTTTAAAAACATTAGGTCTTAAACTCTTCTCTCAAATCATAGATCCCCGAAAATTTTCTTTTAATTCCCCACTAGATCATCACGCCATCAATCAAAATCTATCAGATCACAACAGCTCGCCAAGAAGAAACTCATTACCGATGCCTCCTATGAACAGGCTAATCCTATAATCAAGGTGGTTCTACCACTCATCATTCTTCGAGTGAGTATCTTATGACATATTTAGTAGATCATGAGAATAGGCAGCTAAGAGAAGTGCTTAGACACTGTATTCAGCACTCTTATCACTCGAGTAAGGCGTCTCTTGAGATCTATGGGTGATCCCTGGAAGTAGATCCCAGAAAATAGCTTTATCCCAGGCCCTGCACAATAAGCCTTGAAAGAGTTAAGAAGATGATAGTAAGCCTCAGAGACACCGACGAATCATACTCCCCATTATAAGAGCTGATGCTCAGGGACAGCCGAGACTACTGTACGTATTCTATTTAGTTGAAACTCCAATTGTTAAATATGCTAAATATATAGTTTGCTCTTCGATAACTCTTCGATAATATATGTTTCAAGGATCTTTATGAGTTTCTCAGCTTTTATCCTATGTTCTTCGAATTGTAATTCATCCATGAAGTTGTGGAAGAAATTGGAGTGAAGTATTTCACAAGCGAGTAGAAGTTCTTTGAGTTCTGGATTCTGTTTCAAGATGATCAAGTGGTTTATGAACTCCCTTAATTCGCTATGCTTGCCTATAGACTTACCTTGGAGCAATAAGCTTAGTATTGAGGCGAGGTTATTGACTATACCCCATAGATCCTCCGAAGCCTTTGAATAATCACGTGCTTCTAAATGCTTATAATAGTTCTCAGAATATTTTTCGATTATATGTCTTCTACGTTGAATCTCCTCGATGAGATCACTATTGACACTCAAAAAATTAACACCATTTAATCTGCAAACACGTCTCTATAGGGGTAGAGCTTAATGGTTACGCCCCCCTGCTCGTTCATCAACTCGTATAACTTGATCTCCAGTTTGTATTCGCCGGGGAATACTCCAGCATCTCTAAGTATGGTCCACGAGTCATTATCAAAGTAAAGATAATCATATAGCGATAAATAAGCGGGTACCAAGTATAGCCTAACATGTTTTCCTATAACATATTGCTCAAACACATTCTTCTCCTCCTTGCTCAGCACACCTGTAATCTTAACTACGCTAAGAATCTCGCCTTTAACCCACCAATTTGTAAGGGGTCGTACTTGGTATTGTTTAGATAAGT
>CAZFDB010000089.1:0-5619 GCA_964517475.1 uncultured Desulfurococcaceae archaeon
GAATAGGCTCTGTCCCGGAGGGTCTTACAAGGAACCAGTAATCATCCTCAATAACTTTCACACCATCAACAGTTATGATCCTCTTACCCGAGTACATATTCTTCAACTCCTCCAGAACCCTCCTAGTCTTCTCAGGATTAGTCGGTCTCTTGCTCTTCAATACATATAGTTTAGGTAGCTCACTCATTAGATCTCTTAACCCCCTCTTCTCGTAGGCTAGGTACTCCAGCATAAGAGCTGTCTTCATCCCACCGTCTCTAACATATTGATGCTCGGGGTATATGAACCCTGTGTTTTCCTCAAAACCGCATAATCCGCCCCCTAATCTTATGAGTTCTCGGGCAATCACTATGGAGCCCACCCTGGTCCAAACAACCTCGATTCCATAAGGCTTCAGCACTTCCTCAACCAATGTGGATGAGGAGACCGCGGTGACTATTCTCTTAGGCATCTTACTTCCTCTATTGAAATAAATATGTTTTGCTAGTAGAACAGCGTCTCTATCACCCCAATAAGCCTCTCCCTCACTATCAACAAACATTGCTCTATCAGCATCTCCATCATGTGCGACACCTAGATCCGCTTTCAGCTCCCTCATAATCATTCTGAGATCAGTTATTGTTTCTGGGGTTGGTTCATAGGGTCTGGAGGGCTTAGGTCTTAACTCTGAGTTTATAGTGAATACTTTAACACCTAATCTCTCTAGTATATATGGTGTTGTTAATCCACCAACACTATTGGCTGGATCAACAACTACTCTGAATCCTCTTGAGGAAATTTTTTCTTTATCAACCAGATCAACGATCCTTGATATATAGAACTCGTTGACAAGAGGATCTCTGAGAACATTGTATTGAACCTCTCTCCACGAAGCCTTCCTAAATCTCGTTTCATAATAGATCTTCTCAACCTCCTCCTCAACCTCTCTAGGAGCCTCAACACCGTCGCTAGTTATGAATTTAACACCTACGTACTCAGGCGGGTTATGACTCGCGGTCACCATTACACCAGCGTCATAGCCTCTATCTCTAACACTTAATTGCATAGATGGTGTGGGGGCTGGACCACCATCGTAGACTTTAACTCCACCAGCCATTAAACCTGCTATAACCGCATAGTAGATGTTTTCGGAGCCTGCTCTACCATCTCTAGCGACCAAAACCCTTGATCCTTTGGGTAGATATGTTGCTATAGCAAACGCCAGCTTCATTGCCATGAATGGATCCATTTCAGTATTGAATACTCCTCTCACACCATCTGTTCCGAATAATCTCTCCATATCCACCAATAAACGGTTCTTTAGTAAGTATAAAAGTTTCTGATATCAAAACTCATCAGGAGCATTGTGTTGAGAAGAGTTATCTGGTTCGATGCTTTAACAAGTAAACAATTATTGATCGGTGCTTCACTCAAGAAATATTTAGCTGAGAAAGGATACGAGGTTATATTAACAGCTAGGGAATATGACGTGATCCGGGGTCTAATCGATAGATTAGGTATCGAAGCCTATGTCTTCGGTGGATACGCAGATGATCTATACGAGAAATTAATTGTTGAGAGTGAGAGAATTATTAAGGCATTAGAGATCTTATCTAAACATCGTGATTATCTCATTGCCGGAGTATCATACCCCAACCCTGTTGAGGCGAGAGTTATATATGGGGTGGGTAAACCATTTATAGTGTTATCAGATAGTCCACATGCCAAGCATCCACATAGACTCACTCTCCCATTAGCGAGATACCTGGTTTACTCAAAATGTATACCTGAGGATGCTTGGCGGGAGTATACGCTACCTAACCTAAGACTAGTTTCGTATGATGGTTTTGACGAGCTTTCATGGATAAGATTTCTTCCAGAGGCTTCGTCGAAGAAATTTATCGAGGAACTAGATCTTGTTGAACACAACTATGTTGTTCTCAGACCTGAGGAGTATAAGGCATCATATTATGAATGGGGTTTTGATAAAGATTTCTGGATCAGGTTATCAAAGAAATTGGTTGAGAGAGATCTACGAGTAGTTATATTGCCTCGATACAGTGATCAGAGAAATATTTTACTCAATGAACTCCGGGGATACATAGAGAGAAAACGAATACATATACCAGATCCAAGATCAGCTATTGGACCATCACTTGTCAAATACTCTCTAGCAGTTATAACAGGTGGTGGAACCATGGCTAGAGAAGCTGCTCTCCAAGGGATTCTTGGAATAACTACTTTCCCAATGAATCTTCATGTTGATAAATGTGCTGAGGAACTCGGGCTACCTCTATTCTACGTGAAGAATATTAATAAGATATTAGATTTCATCGAGATGTTCAGTAGAGATATCGATAGGTACAGAAATATGAGCAGTAATATCCTGTTTGGGAAGAAGACTCCTAATGAAGTCATATATGAGTTATTAAGAGATCTGGAGATTAGATGAGGAATAATCTATCTAGGTATAATGCTAAGAATATTATTGCTAGATAAGGACTTAGGATCTTGAATATTTTCCTCAACTCCTGCTTCTCCACCTGAGGATTCTTATAATGCTTAACTAATCTATTTAACAATGCTATTGTTAAAATCGTTGATGAGATCATTAGTAGCCATGGTCTCGGGTTTAATGCTGTGAAGATTACTATGGCTATTAAGTATATTATAAGGATCATGATAATCGATGCTATACTCGTAGCCCTTATCCCGAATAATACTGGGATAGTTGGTATATTAGCTCTCTTATAATCCTCTATATAATACGCGCTTATATACCATATATGAGGAGAACTCCAGAGAGCAACTATTAGCATAAGAGATACTCCCAAGAGATCAATGACCCCGGTGTGTGCTACGTAACCACCTAATGCTGGTGCTCCTCCCGCGAATCCTCCGCATACGACACTTAACCAAGATTTTCTCTTCATGATCAAGGTGTATACAACGAGGTCAATGACTGAGCCTAGCACGGCTATCAACATATACAGTGGAGAGATCAGGAACGATACTAATAAACCTGTGAATAAAGCTACTCCTGATATAACTGAGGCTTCTCCAGGACTAATTATTTTAGCTGGAATAACTCTATTCCTTGTTCTCATCATAACAGCGTCTAAATCAGCGTCAAGAACCATGTTGAAACCAGTTGTTCCACCAATTGTTAGGAATTGAGATATTATTACCAAAATAATTTTCAGGGGATCTATATTGGCCCCAGCCGCAATCAAGTACCCGAAGACGCCTACGTATATTAAAAGCATTGTCTGCTTCACTTTAAACAGATCATTGATAATATATAGATAGTCTCTCCTCTCACCCGAGTAACTGGTTAAACCCTCTGATCTATGCAAAATATCTATCCCGCTAATAATATTTATACATATTATTAATCTTTTTGCAAAATCACTCTTACTAGGATTAAAAATGAGAATTGGGATAACCGCTAGTGGAGGAGGTCACACAGGTTACGCAGTTGCTCTGGCACAGAGACTCTATGGAAAAGCTGAATTAATCTTCTATATACCTACAGATGATGTGTGGAGTAGGAGTAAGGTCTCTAGATACGGATCTGTTGTTGAGATAAGAAAAGCTCGGGGGCCTAACGAGGGGTTTCAGAAACTAGCTACGGGGATCCCCAAAGCATTTTTCGAGAGTATAGGGAAGATAAAGAACATAGATGTTTTCGTAAGCACAGGATCTAATCATAGTGTCCCGCCAGCACTTGTTGCTAAGTTGAAGAGGATCCCTGTGATAAATATTGAGAGCTCTGTGAGATTCACGAGACCAAGTGCCTCAGCTAAGTATCTCTCGTATATATCTGATTTAACTGTTCTTCAATGGGAGGAGCAGAGAAGGATCCTTCCTAGAGGCAGGGTTTATGGTCCTCTCTACGAGAAACCTGAGTATGAGATAAGAGATGAGGGGTATATATTAGTCACAGCGGGAACCTATGGGTTCAAAGAATTATTCGACGTCTTACTAAAAACCGGTCTTGAAAATATTGTTTTGCAAACTGGTAGAGTTGATCCGAGGCCTTATAAAGAGGCTATGAAGAAGTGGATTGTGTTTGACTTCGATCCAGAGATCAATAAATGGGTGGCTGGAGCATCACTAGTAGTAACACATTTAGGAAAAACAGTTATTGACGCCGCCTTAACATATAAGAAGCCTACAATAGTGATCCCAAACCCTAGCTGGAGATTAACCGCAGGTTTCGAAGACGCCAAGATACTAGCCGAGAAACTAGGTATCTGCTACCAAGAGAGTCTTGAACCAGATAAGTTGCTTGAGAGTATAGATAGTTGTAGAGGTGTTAGACCAAGAGAATATAGAGATGGTGCTGAGGAGCTGGCTAAGGAGATTCTCGAGAAATTCTCCTAAGAATCACTCTTTGAGCAGAGATTTCCTAGATAATCTAACTCCTAGAACAACAAGATCCTTCTCAACTAAATAGAATGATAACATCATTATAGCCAAGGTCTCCGCTAAAATCACAGCTATTGGTAGAACAATTAAATCGATTCTGTTAATTAAGAGACCTACCGAGACATAGGCGAATGCTGGTATTATTGCTACGCTGGAAACAGTTGCTACCAAAGGATCTAGTGGTAGACCAGCGAAGCCTAGGAACATTCCTATACTTACAAAAACAATGATTAGCGGACTAACAAATGCTGCAGCGGATCTCTCGTCACTAACCAACATACCTATGATCACTCCTAAGGTGCTCATAAAGATCAATCCTAACAAGAATATTATTATGTAGGCAAGTATAAATGATATACTTAGATTCTCCACAAATACTCTTATGAAGTAATTAATATCTGCTGATCCGGATGCTCCACCATAGATCCATGTATCATTAATACTTAAATTCCCTAGAACCCTTGCTCCTTGAGCTGAGAAATAGATCATTAATAGAATACCTGTGATAAAAGCGGCTCCTTGAATAAGAGATGCTACCACGCCACCTAGTATCTTAGCTAAAATAATATCTCTTCTCTTAAGAGGCTGAGCCAGAAGCATCTCAAAAGCTTTCTGAGACTTCTCTGAACTCATGAAATATACTGAGAAAGATGCTCCGAATACGAAGAATATGGCTAGAAGCGTCGCGAATGTTAATAAGAAGCTTGTAACCGAAAGAAAACTCAATCCACTTAACTCAGTGTTGCCTATATAGAAGTTTATCTGTGGAACCAATCTAATATTTATCATTGTTGCATTTGTGTTGGATATGATCCTGTAGTAAGAGTTTCTTAAAGCGTTGAGGAGTGTGTTGGATAACTCATTATATGTTCCTAGCGAAAAACCACCGATCTTCGAGATCTTTTCATATATGATTAGATTAGCTACGCCTCTCATGAATTCATCTGAGAAATTCTTCGGGACATAGATCACTTTATCATAGAGTTGTAGTCCATGTGCTACGGAGTCTACTAGGAATAAGCGGTTTCTTAAACTCCCATTCACTTGCTCGAATATTTTGAGAGTATTTTGACTCTGATCATTTATTACTAACCCAATAGGTTCCCCGGTTGCTTCGATCGTGGTTTGGATTGAGTATCCGATCATATTACCTAATCCGCCGTAGAACCCTATTAGTAGTATTAGAGAGATTATGAATCCTGGGCTCTT
>CAZFDB010000090.1:0-5617 GCA_964517475.1 uncultured Desulfurococcaceae archaeon
TAAATTTAATCCGTGGAAAGAGTATTTCAATCAATAATAATGATTCTAGTTATGATTTCATCGCTAATATATTTTTATAATAACTTGATATATTTTATGATTTTTAATACTCCCATTGTATCTCTTATAATTATTATATAATGTAGATTTATAAGGGTAATAAAAGATAAATTCTATGGGATAAAAGATGTCTTCGTCTCCTTCAAGGAATTTAAAGAAATTAAGTCTTTCATGGATATTGGTTATAATTCTGTTATTAGCCTTAATAGCAAGCTGGGCCTATTTCCTAACCGGCTTTAAGGGCGCTCAGCAACAATTAGCGTTAGCTACAAGACCTGATACACTTGTTATTGCTATGGATATTAGTGATGCTGTCTCGATGGATCCCGCTGTTGCCTACGAATTCACATCAGTGCTGGTTGTTAATCAGATCTATGATAAGCTTCTTGATATAGAGCCCCCGGACTTAACCAAAGTTGTGCCCGAAGTAGCTGAGTCTTGGAATTATTCTGATGATGGAACATTATGGACATTTAAGATCAGGCAAGGTATTAAATTTGCAAATGGGGATCCTCTGGATGCTAAAGCCGTTGAATATTCCTTGAGAAGAGTTCTCATACTTAGTAAAACTCCTGCTTGGCTTCTTCAGCAATTCATTGCTAAGCCTGAGGATATTGTGGCTACAGATGAATATACTGTAACTATTAAGCTTAAGGAGAGAGTTGCGCCAGATTTATTCTTATCTGTTTTAGCTTTCACCACAAGTGCTATAGTCAATCCTAGAGAAGCTGAGGCGCACGCTTCCGGGAATGATATGGGTTCGGGATGGCTCACAGACCACTCTGCGGGATCGGGACCATACATACTCGAGAGATGGGATAGAAATTCTCAGATAGTTCTCAAAGCGAATCCTAACTATTGGAGAGGTAAGCCTTCTATTGACACCATTATTATTAAGCACGTGCCTGAGCCAGCTACTCAGATGTTATTGATACAGAAAGGTGATGTAGATATAGCGATGGGTCTCACAATTGATCAGATTCAACAGTTACGAGATGTTAAAGGCGTAAGAGTTATCGAGTATCCAGTTCTACAATTAGCATATATAGGAATGAACGTCAATAACAAATATCTTTCAGATGAGAGAGTCAGGACAGCGATCAAATACGCTATAGACTACGATGGGATCATAAGAGATATTCTTAGGGGAGGAGCTATGAAAGTCCAGACTATAATACCCTATCCTCTTCTAGGTTTCAACCCAGCTACCCCCTACTATAGAGATATTAATAAAGCTAAACAACTCCTTGCTGAAGCTGGATATCCTAGTGGTTTCGAGATAGAACTTGCATATCCAGCAGGATCTCATCCTCAGGAAGAAATAGCACAAAAGATCCAAAGAGATCTCGCCGATGTAGGAATAAAGGTTACACTAAGACCTATGGCAGCAGCTGAAATGTATCAGAAATACAGACAGCAAGCTCTGCAGATGGTTCTTGCTGCCTGGGGATCTGATTATCCGGATCCTGATAATAATGCTAAGGCTTTCGGGAATTATAGAATTAAACAACTAGCTTGGAGAAATATGTGGTATGATAATGCCTCAGCAGATCTTGTTGAGAGAGCATATAGAGAGCTAGATAGAGCTACTAGAGAGGCTTTATATAAACAATTGACTGATTATATACTTCAACACGGACCATACGTAGTTCTATACCAAATAGTACAGTACGTGGCCATGAGAACATGGGTAGAAAACTTTGTTCCAGACCCAACTTTTGGAACGTATCTCCACCTATACAAAGTATATAAGGAACCTGTTGCAAAATGATTTTTTGCTATCTTCTAATACTATTTGGATAGACTGTATAGGTGTCGTAATTGAATCTGTACAGTTTGATTTTTAGGAGAATTGTTTACATGATATTCGTGATATTAGGTATAGCCACAATAGTGTTCTTTATAACAAGAATTCTTCCGGGAGATCCTGTAGGGGCTATACTAGGTCCTCAAGCACCGCCTGATATAGTAGACAAGGTCAGAAAGGAGTATGGCTTTGATAAACCGTTATACGAACAATATATAAATTTCCTGGTAAATCTTTTCAAAGGAGATCTAGGGAGATCGATATCCACAAATAGACCAGTAATAGAAGATATTAAAGAGAGATTTCCGGCAACATTTGAATTAGCAACTGCTGCACTCATAATAGCAATACTCGTAGGAGTTCCCATGGGAATGATATCGGCTCTTAGAAAAGATAGATTTGAGGATCACCTCCTGAGAATAATATCTCTCTTCGGTGTTTCAATGCCTGTATTCTGGCTAGGTTTAATACTATTATTGATATTCTACTATAGGCTGGAAATCCTACCAGGTCCTGGCCGATTAGATCCGTATATAGCTGAGCCCCCAAAAATAACTGGTTTATTAACCATTGATAGCCTTTTATCAGGAAATTTTGAAGCTTTCAGAAATGCGTTAGCTCATCTAATCCTTCCCGCATCTGTCCTCGGTTATCTATCATCAGCCTATATAGCCAGAATAACTCGTGCCTCGGTATTAGAGATTATGAGACAGGAGCATGTTAAATTTGCCAAATCTAAAGGTCTAAAGAATAGTACTATACTCATAAGACATATTATAAAACCATCACTAATACCTATCGTATCTGTCATAGGTCTCATCTACGGAGGTCTTCTTGAAGGCGCTGTTTTGACCGAGACTATATTTGGTTGGCCGGGTCTCGGAAGCTACTTAACCAGAGCCATGATATATATGGATTATGATGCTATTGTTGGGGGCGTTGTCATAATAGCTATTATATACTCCATTATTAATTTGCTGGTAGATATAATATACTTATACATAGATCCTCGAATAAGATACGGGTGAGATCCTTGATGATCCCAGAGACGTTCTTACAATTGATTAAGAGAAAACTTGGACTTGCAGGACTTATAATAGTGGGTTTTATAGCTATAATATCACTATTAGCTCCTGTGATAGCTCCCTACGATCCCTTGGATCAGAAGCTTGAAGAAAGATTACAGCCTCCAAGTCCGAAACACATTATGGGCACTGATAAACTGGGTAGAGATATCTTCTCAAGGATCTTGTATGGAGGTAGAATATCTCTATTCATAGCATTATCCTCAGTTGCTTTAGCTGTTGCTATAGGTATAATAATAGGAGTACTCTCAGGATATTTAGGTGGGCGGATAGATGATTTATTTATGAGAATAACCGATATGTTCCTAGCATTTCCATCACTCATCCTAGCTCTTGCCATTGCCGCGATGCTTAGACCAGGCATGCTTAATGTAATAATGGCTATATCACTCTCGACATGGACTCAATATGCTAGAATGGCGAGAGCTATCACTATTCAGGTGAAAAATGAACCGTATATAGAGGCAATAGTCTCTGTAGGCGCCTCAAGCACAAGAATATTATTATGGCACATATTTCCGATGGTGATTCCCCAGGTTCTTATCCAGGCTATGATAAATCTCGGTGGAGCTATTCTCACCGCCGCCGGCCTCGGCTTTTTAGGATTCGGAGTTCCTCCACCCACTCCCGAGTGGGGATTAATGGTTTCTGAAGGAAGAGATTTGATCCAGAGTCATTGGTGGATCTCAACATTTCCGGGCTTAATGATATTTCTAAGCGTGGTAGGTTTCAATTTGATAGGTGATCAGCTCAGAGATACACTTGATGTTAGGTATAGGTGATATCATGCCGATCTTGACTGTGAAGAATCTTAAGATATATTTTTATACGCCATCAGGCGTAGTAAGAGCTGTTGATGGTGTTAGCCTAGGCGTTGAAAAAGGGGAGACGCTCTGTGTGGTCGGAGAATCAGGATCTGGAAAATCAACTCTGGGAATGGGCATTGCAGGACTTATAGATCCTCCTGGAAGAATAATTGATGGAGAAGTGTGGTTCGATGGTGAATTAATCGTGTCTAGAGAGATTAATAAAGCTCATAGATTTCTTGGGAAAAAATTATCTCTAATATTTCAGGACCCGAGATCAGCTTTAAATCCTGTGATGAAAATTGGTGATCAGATGACTGAGGCACTTATGAGTAATTTAAATATTGACTATAGAGAGGCCTATAAGATATCAAGAGAACTTCTTAAGAGGGTAGAGATCCCTGATCCTGATAGAATATTACGTAGCTACCCTCATGAGCTAAGTGGAGGAATGGCTCAGAGGGTCGTGATAGCTATAGCTATATCCGCAAATCCCGATCTTGTTATTGCAGATGAACCTACCTCAGCACTTGATGTAACGATTCAGGCACAGATTCTCAAACTATTTAAGGGTCTTGTGAGAACACGAGATAGAGCTCTATTATTCATAACACATGACCTTAGTGTAGCATTAGAGATATGTGATAGAACACTAGTTATGTATGCAGGAAAAGTAGTTGAGGAGGGAGCTACTAAGGAGATCTTTATTAAACCAATGCATCCATACACATCAGCATTAATAGCTTCGATTCCAAGAATTGGATCAAGAGCATCTAAATTACCTAGCTTATCAGGTGAGCCGCCTAAGATGACTGAGCCTCCAAGTGGTTGTAGATTTCATCCTAGGTGTCCTCATCGGTTTGAGCTGTGCGATAAAGAGGAGCCCCCTATGCTCACTTTCCCTGGTAGGAGAGTTGCGTGTTTCTTATATTTAAAGCGAGGTGCTCCTAATGCCACTTCTTAAACTCACAAAAATAGGGAAGTATTTTCCGATAAGGGGAGGGATTTTCTCCGGTGTCATTGGATATGTAAGAGCTGTTGATGGAGTAGATCTTGAGGTTAATGAAGGAGATACATATGCTATAGTTGGTGAAAGCGGTTCTGGAAAAACGACTCTTGGAAAGGTATCCATAAGGCTTCTAGAACCTACCTTCGGAACTATCGAGTTTATGGGTAGAGATGTTACTCATGTTAAGGGTAAGGAGCTAAACTTCCTCAGAAGATCCACGGGTATAGTTTTCCAAGACCCGTATCGCTCCCTACATCCCAGAAAAACTATTATTGAGACTATATCAGAGCCTCTAATAATACATGGATACGATCCCGACGAGGCTAGGAGAGAGGCTGAAGAATTAGCGTCTTTAACTGGGTTATCTAAAGAAATTATTTATAAGTACCCACATCAGATATCTGGAGGACAAAGACAAAGGGCTGCTATTGTTAGAGCTCTCATCTATAAACCGAGGCTTGTGGTACTTGATGAACCAACCTCGGCTCTTGATGTCTCAACCCAGGCACAGATCTTAAATCTATTAGATGATCTTAAAAAAGAGTTCAAGCTCACCTACATATTAATAACACATAATCTCCAAATTGTTCACCATTTCGCTAATAAAGTATCTATTATGTATCTAGGCAAAATAGTTGAAAGCGGATCCGTAGAAGAGGTCTTTGAATCTCCTAGACATCCTTATACTATGCTAATACTCTCATCGATCCCGGCAGCCGAGTACGTATTCCCAAGAATCAAGAATATTAGAAATGTCACACCTATCGGAGAGCCACCGAGCCCGGCTAAACCGCCTGGTGGATGCAGATTCCATACAAGATGCCCATTCGCGAATGATATATGCCGCCGC
>CAZFDB010000091.1:0-5596 GCA_964517475.1 uncultured Desulfurococcaceae archaeon
TTACTTTAAACGTTGGTCAAAGTGTCGTTGAGCAATTAATTGAGAAAGGTGTTAGAAAAGGAGATGATATATGGATCGATGCTGAGACAGGTGCCGTGAACATAGTTGGTAGAACCGAGGTTGAGGGTGCGAGAAAATATGATATAGATATATACAAGAAAATAGAGATTCCTAAGGGCCCTGTTAAGAAGCAGAAAGAGATTATTAGAACATTCACTCTACATGACCTAGATATTAATATGGCTCTTAGAAAAGCATCTATATTCTCGATATTTGGATTCGAGACTGAGAGAGAAATTGATCCGGAGCTTAGGAAACAAGTAGATGAGTTAGTTAAGAAATGGGTTGAGGAAGGTAGAGCAGAGCTTATACCTGGTGTATTATTTATTGATGATGCTCATATGCTTGATATAGAGATCTTCAGTTTCTTATCAAGAGCTATGGAGAGTGAGATGGCTCCTATAATAATTATGGCTACTAATAGAGGTGTTACCAGGATCAGAGGAACAGATCAAGAGTCTCCGCATGGTATGCCACTAGATTTATTGGATAGGTTACTTATAATACCGACGTATCCTTATAGTAGAGATGAGATAAGAGAGATTATTAAGATAAGAGCTGTGGAGGAGGATATTGAGTTAGATGAGAAAGCATTAGAGCAATTAGTTGATATTGGTGAGAAAACAAGTCTTAGACACGCAGTTCAGTTGATGGAGCCTTCTAGAATAATTGCTAAGAATAAAGGTAGAGAGAAGGTATTAGCTGAAGATGTTTTAGAAGCAGCACAATTATTCATGGATGTTAAGAATAGTGTTGAACATGTTAAGAAATACGAGGAATTATTCCTGAGGTAATTCCTCAGATAATCTACCACTAGAGATAACATCATATAATATTTTCTCAAATCTATCTCTATTCAGAACAATCTCTTTAACATAACTTTTCTTAATAGCGAGTTCCAAAGCTCTTAGATGAATACAACTACTTCTCCTCCGCCTCATAATAACATTCATGATAAAATCAGGGCATGTGCACATAATCTTTGGTATGATAATGTGATCTTCTCTACCACTTCTATACACATAGAATCTATATTCACCATACTTGAACCCATATATTCTTCGGCTAAGCAAGATCTCCAGGATCTTAGGATCTCTTAATAGATCCTCTTCTCTCAAACTATTCAACTCCTTCTCTAGAGATACTATATCAATACTCTCTAAACTCACTAGATTCTCCATGAGTAAATTATTATGCAATGAATTTATGAGTAAACTCTGGAAGGAGCAGAGTATTTCAGATGCAGATATCAATAAAATCTCTCAAAAATATTGATCTTAAAACAATTTTCTCAGGACCTTAATATATTAACCAGATCTTTAATATTAGAAATAGAGTTGATTTCGGAATGGGTAGGAGGAGGAAGAAGAGGAGTGTTAAGAGACCTCATTGGAGAGAGAGGAGACCTCCAAAAGTCTTTCAATGCCCTATCTGCGGAGCCGTGTCTGTAACTGTGAAGATTGTTGAAGAGGAGGATTCTAGATATACTCTAATAGCATGCTCTAATCCTAAGTGTAGAATGAGGTCGAGAATAGATAATGTGCCAATGTTATTCACACCAGTTGATATATATTCGATGTTCATGGATCTTTATAATGAGGGTAAAGCAAAGATATGGTTTGAAGAGGTTGAGGAGGGTGGAGAAGAGGAGAGTGGAGGAGCTTCTGAAGAAGAAGAGTAGTGAAGGAGAAAAAGCTATTTTTATACTAATAGATCCTGAAAAAATAATTGGGTCAGATGAAGAACTCTATGAGAAAACTATTCGAGTAGTGCGTGAGGGAGTAGACGCCTTCTTAGTTGGGGGTAGCTTAGGTGTTGGTGGTGAAGATCTTGATAGAACAGTTCTTATCCTTAAGAAAACAGGTGTGCCAGTCATATTATTCCCGGGAAGCGTCGCCGGGATCTCTAAATACGCTGACGCAATACTATTTATATCATTACTGAATAGCGAGAATCCATATTATATAATTGGTGCTCAAGTTGAGGGTGCTATCATTATAAAGAAACTAGGTTTGGAGGCTATTCCCACCGCATATATAATTATTGGGGACGGCGGCGCAGCTGGATACATCGGTAGGGCTAGACCTATACCACATAATATGAGCTACATAACATTAGCATATGCCTTAGCCGCTGAAATGCTTGGCATGAGATTCATTTACTTAGAAACCGGATCCGGGTCAGAGAAAAATGTTTCTCCAGAAACAATTAGTTTAGTGAGGAAAAACACTAATCTCTACATAATAACTGGTGGCGGGATCAGAGATGAGAAAACAGCTTGCGAAATACTTAACTCGGGATCCGATGCAATTGTTTTAGGAACGATATTTGAGAAAGATCTGAATAAAACAATTTCTATAATAAGAGCGGTTAAAAAGAATAAATGCTTACTCTAACACGATCCTAGGAGCATAAATCATTACTCAGAAAAACTGTGTGGCGGGCCCGCCGGGATTTGAACCCGGGACTTCCGCCCAAGAGCCTTGGTCTACGGGTTAAAAGCCCGCCGCTCTACCTGGCTGAGCTACGGGCCCCGCCAAATAAATATGATTTTTACTAGAGCTTAAAATCTTTTGCTGAAATACTTATTAATTATATCTGACGCTGGACTTATCTTGAGTGTCATTGGATGCACGTAGAATCTTAGTATATTCATGTATTTCGGAAGATCTTTTATTATAGATCCTTCATGCTCAAATATTTTTCTCTCTGAACCATCCTTAGATTTAATTGTTATAGCCTCATCTTCTCTGTATATGGCTATGTTCTCAATAACCGGTATATAGTATAGAGAATCTATACCGTATTTATCCATGAAATAAATAACTTCCTTGATCATCTTAATCTCCTCACTCTCATTCTCTGAATTCGTCATAGGTTCCTCTGATAAAATTATCTTATCATATATTACCTTATACCCTCGCCTGAATAAGAACATCTCAGCTATTTCTCTAATCTCTCTCCTGAGATACTGGTCATTCGCCACAGAACTTATATATGAGACGATTACACTATCATCAAAATATCTGTAGAGACCCTCAGAGATCATTTTTCTAATAAAATTGAAATCTCTGTAAACAGCTAGATCAGTTCTCTCCCGAAGCATTCTCTCCCAGAGTCTAACTAACATCAATTCGTATCCATGAACAGTTTTGTGGTAGTAAACTGCTCGGTACATATGTAGTCTCGCTAAATAAAAGTTCTCGACAGCGATCAAACCTTTCTCATTAACACCAATTCTTCTTCTCCCATCTATCTCTAAGGTAGATAATATTCTCCTAAGATCTATTGAACCATATATCACTCCAGTATGTAATGAGTCTCTTATCAAATAATCCATTCTATCAACATCAAGATCTGATGATAGAAGAGAGTTATAGAGAGGATCTTTATGCCTGCTATTGATAATATCTGATATCTCAGATGGTTCTATACCTTCGCTCTTTAAAAGATCCTTTAGATCAGGATCTTCTCTAATAACAATAGAGGAGAGATACTCATGATCGATCTTAGTCACGGGACCTAGTATATTCATGTAGTATGTCTCGAGAGCATGACTATATGGCAGATGCCCAACGTCATGTAATAATGCCGCGGCTAGTAAAATATTTACTTTGTCAGGATCTATGTAATCTCTTAATCTATAAATAATATTCTTCATTAAATGATAAACACCTAGACTATGACTAAATCTATTATGTGTAGCTCCGGGGTAAACATACTCCGCCACTCCCAACTGCTTAATTCTTCTTAGTCTCTGGAAGATTGGTAGCGATACTATCTTTTGAGCCAATGAGTCAAGCTCAATGTATCCATGAACCTCATCATATACTCTCTTAAGCTTCTCTTGTGAACTCATTAGAGACACCTATATAATCATTGGTTAAAAAACATATTATAATAATATAGAAATAGCAACATTAGTATATTGGGAAGATATAGGTATTGGGGAAGACCATACTTAAGAAAATAGCTGAGGAGATCCTAGGACCCGAGCTTAGTAAAAGGATCTGGGGTAGGATAGATATTATCGGAGACATAGCAATAATAAGGAAATCTTTCGAAGTCGATGAAGAGTTGCTCAGACCCCTAGGAGAGGCTCTTATTCAAAGACTCCCATATATTAAATCTGTTTGGCTTGATCACGGTGGTGTTGAAGAGATTACTAGAGTGAGAAGTATTACCTGGCTCGCTGGCGAAAAAAGATCCGAGACAATTTATAAGGAGCATGGATGTTTATTTAAACTAGACATAACTAAGGTCTACATATCACCTAGACTAAGTTACGAGCATATTAGAATCGCTAAGCTTGTTCGTGAGGGAGAGATCATAGCTAATTTATTTGCTGGTGTAGGAGGATTCTCGATCGTGATAGCTAAATATGCGAAACCTAGAAAAATAGTTTCAATTGATATTAATGAAGACGCTTATAAATACATGATCGAGAATATTAAATTGAATAAGGTTGAGGATGTAGTGATACCAATATTAGGAGATGCTCTCAAGATCATTGAAGAATACAATGATTATTTTGATAGAATACTACTACCACTACCACAATTAGCATTAGCATCTCTTAAACCATCGATAGAGGCTCTAAAGAAGGAAGGATTTATACATCCATATGATTTCATCGTAGCAAATAATAAGAGAGAGGCTATAGATATATCTAGAGAGATCTATTCTAAAGAATTAGAGAGGATAGATCAAGTATCCAAATACGAATTCATTAGTAGTAGAGTAGTGAGAAGCGTGGGTCCAAGAAAATATCAGGTGGTTCATGATATATGGGTGGTGAAGAGCTAGAGATCGCTAGTAGACATGTGAGACCCTTATTCGGCTACTCATTCTTCAGCGTTAATAGAGATTCTTTCGATTATTACATAGTGTTTGAATATGAAGATCCTCTCAGATATTATTTGTCTGTGATTAAGGATGAGGAGTTGTTTGATGAGGAGATCGAGAAACTCAGAGTAAATATGCAGAGTATACTTGATCAAGAGATAACTAAGTTCAATGAAGAAGTTATTAAGCCTAAGGTGGTTCTCGTCGATATTGGTTTCAAAGAAACTTTTAATAGACCATATATACTCTTCAGAATCTTTGCAGACATGAGATTGAGACCTGGTAGAAATATCTATGAAAATATATATGAGTCAACCGTGGCTGATTATGACTATGTTTCATACTGGTCTTTCCCTAGAAGAAGTAGAATTGAGTATGTTGAAATAGATGGTGAATGGGATATTGAAGACACAACTCTGATCATATATGTTAGGAAGGGGACCAGGATAAGAGGTCGAGAAAAAATAATTTTTGTTCTCACACAATAATTTTAACTTTGAAAATAAGATATTTGATCGGGTTATGAGAAATAGTTGAGAATAGTATAGTAAAAAAGGATTCTTTAGATAAAGTATTTTTGAATATAGATGAATTTGGGAATATTCTTAGCGATGCTGTATCTAACATAGAGGATTACTACATAGCTATTGAGGATCTTAAGTTGAGTGGTAATAACGTATTATATCTATAT
>CAZFDB010000092.1:0-5547 GCA_964517475.1 uncultured Desulfurococcaceae archaeon
CCGGGTCACGGGCTCGACAGGCCCGCATACTAGGCCGGGCTATACTACCGCGGCTCCATAAAATATTTTGTGAATTGGTTTTAAAACATTATGCTTTTAATCTATCTTGATACTATTCGTATTTAGGTGTGTATTAAGTGAAGGTTCCTAAAGTGATTGTAACATATTGCCCCAAGTGTAAGACTCATACAGAGCATAGCGTAACTATCTATAGACATGGGAAGAGAAGAACTTTGGCTGAGGGTCAGCGTAGATATTTGAGAAAGCAAGAGGGTTACGGTTCTAAGAGAAAACCTGAGCAGAAAAGATTTGCTAAGGTTACTAAGAAAATTGTTCTTAAGTTAAAGTGTCAGAAATGTGGTATGATCATACATAGAGAGGGTATTAGAATTAAGAAAATTGATTTAGTGGAGGTTGTTAAGTAGTGAAGAAGAGAAAGATCCTTATTCCAGAACCAAGATCAAGGTTTTTAAGAGTTAAATGCCCTCAATGTGGCAATGAGCAAATAGTATTTGACTACGCTACCTACCCTGCTCGATGCTTGATCTGTGGTTATCAGCTAGTTATGCCTACGGGAGGCAGAGCTATTATTAGAGGAGAAATTGTTAGAATACTAGGCTGATTCTATAGGCGACTAAAATGGTTTTAAAAAGAAAATCTTTGCCCGATGTCGGGGAATTAGTCATAGCCACTATCATTAAGATATTTGATTATGGAGCCTATGTGAAATTAGATGAGTACAGAGGCCACGAAGCATTTCTCCCGTGGAGTGAGATAACTACGAAGCATTTTAAAGATATTAGAGAGGTTCTTAGAGAGAATCAAAGAATTGTTGCTAGAGTAATTAGAATAGATAGGAAGAAGAATCCACCGTCTATAGATATTTCATCTAAGAGAGTAAGACCTGATGAACAAAGATCAAAAGTCATTGAGTGGAAAAGAGCTCAAAAAGCACATAGTATATTAGAACTAGTAGCTCAGCAAACAAAGAAGAGTATTGAAGAGATCTATAAAGAGATAGGCTGGAAGCTGGAGGATAAATACAGAGAAATTCTCTACGGAATAGAAGAGATCGTGATGAGAGGTCCTGAGGCCGCTGTCGAGGCAGGGGTAAATAAGAGTCTAGCTGAAATTCTCTACGAGATCGCTAAGAGACATATTGAAATCAAAAAAGTTTCTATAAAAGGAATACTGACATTAAAATCAATTGAACCAGACGGAATAGAGAGAATAAAAGAAGTACTGAAAACGATTTATGACATGGCTTCTCACTATGATAAAAAAGACTTGGATAAAATAGAGATCTATACCATAGGAGCCCCACGCTATAGATTAGAGCTTGAAGGCTTTGACTACAAGGTTCTGGAGAAAATACTTTCACAGATACTTAATAAAGCTAATGAGGTAGCTACAAAGAATAATGTTGAGATATCTTTCGAGAGGATATGATATTTATGAGATACATCATGAGAAAATGCCCGCGATGCGGAATATATACTCTAAGAGATAAGTGCCCGATTTGCAACGCGGAGACAGTCTCTCCTCATCCCCCAAAGTTTAATTTAGAGGATAAATATGTTAAGTATAGAGTTCTTGCGAAGAAAGAAGCTTTGTTGGAATAGATCTTTACTTAACTTATCTACTTCCTCTTGAGCAATTTTATAAGTTCCTCAAAGGAGATAACCTCTCTATTACCACCACCATCTCTAATAACGATCTCCTGATCATCAACATTATCAACCAGATATTTGCTACCTCTTATCTCAATGATATCATTTCTCTTAATATCAAAGATCCTTAGAGAGATTATCTTCTTAGAAACTTTGCCTGATGCAGAGATCCTTACATCCTCGTCAGTTACTCCAGCTATAAACCCTCTATATCTCTTAGTTATAGCATTAGCTAATGAGAATGCCATGTTTTTCGAAATTATTTTTATGTCGATACCCCATCTATTCTCTTCAATATCACTAATAAAATTCCTAAGGGTCTCAGGAAGATCCTCTACATATCTCTTTATCTCGCGAATCCTCTTCTGAGATAACTTTGGATACCCTCTAATCTGAATAACAGCTTCATAGGACTTGGTTTTCTGAGCGGTGCATACGGGGCATAATCTTTTTATCAAGTTGATCTCGACGATATAAGTTTTATATATATCTATGCTACTAACTCTACCACCTATTCTCACTTCAGCAAATAATTTATGATCTCTATCTTTGAGAACAACATCCTTAATTTCTACATCATCTACGTCTTCAACTGATCTTATTTTTGAGGATAATATTATTGATATCGGAACCTCCAGCTCGTCTCTAAAATCCTCTCTTGGTAGCCATGAATCACTTATTTTAATAGATCCGCAACTAGGGCATATAACAAGATCTATTCTTCGTGGAACTAACGCTATATCTCTTTCTTTCACAAAACAATCAACACATAGATATCCTATGATCTTTGTATTCTCATCTTCTTCTCGTCCACATCTTGCGCAGAATCTAGGCATAGATACCGCATCTCTCTATTCTATTCATAGTGAAATATCTATTATTAATTTATTTTCTTAAGTGTCTTCAACACTAGATCTAGTAATCAAAAATTATTATCTGCACATGTTTTACTCCATCTATCTCCAAAGCCTCTGTTTCACTAGATATATAGCCTATCTCAGCTAATTTCTTAACTATTTTGTTTCCCATAGCATTAACAACATTAGCTTCTCTGAGCAGAGGTATTATTTCATCAAATTCTAAAAGTTCTTCGCCGTAAAACGCAGGATCGATTCTTGAAACTATATTAAGCCTAGGATCATTTAATGTTCTTCCTAAAAGATCCTGGTCACAAATAGCCAGAATAATGAATTCATCTGATCTATGTAATTTCACCCAAAACAATTCTTTCTCAGAGGACTCTTTTGACAAGGCTCACACATCATCTATACGTATTTTACCGTGGTCTCTGCTCCACATGCTAAACATTTAAGTACATAGATCTTTCCTTGTCTTATCAGTTTCGTATCAATTGATCCACATGTTGGGCATCTCACGTAGGTTTTTATGAATTTATCAAATAATTCGTAGAGAGATTTTGTAGAGATTCTATCGTAGATCTCCAGAGAACCTGATGATGAGATAGATCCTGGTTTACCTAGCTCCTTGAGAAAATATCTCATTATTATTCTAGGGTCTCTATCAAGTCTTTCTGAAATGTACTGTAAATTTTTTATAACTGTTTTATTTGTGAAATGCTCGATCTCTAATTCTGGAAGATCTACCGTTTTAGTATCTCTTTTCTCGGGCAGATTTTTATAGAGTTTGTCTAGATATCTTAGATACTCCTCGTAAGTTGACATCATCATCCTCTATTTAATAGTGCTTACTAAACTATTAACGATTTAATATTAATAGATTAGGAGATCATTATGAATCAATTATGATACCTCGCCAACAATTTTTACTCAAAGAATCAATTTTCCACCACCGAATTTTTTATCTCAAGAAGAATTACTTATATAGATGCACGAGGCACGGAATACTCTAAAGGTCTATGTGGAGACTTACGGATGTGCTTTGAATAGAGCTGATAGTCTAATTATGATGAGTGAGATAGAGAGGATCGGAGGCTTAGTGACTCAGAATATAGATGAGGCTGATGTGATAATCATTAATACATGTATTGTTAGGAGAGAAACAGAGGAGAGGATGATTCTTAGATTAAAAGAATTGAGAAGTAGATACGTTCCATGGAGGAAAATTATCGTGGCAGGATGCATGGCCTCCGCACTACCTGCGACAGTGAAAGATATTATACCTGAGGCATCTATAGTCTCTACACATGGTATATATAGAATTAGTGAGGTGATAAGATCTAGTGAACCTATATACATAGGTTTTAGTAAAGATCTTAGTGAGTTTAGAGAGATACCGCTTCTAAGAAGAATATTGTCTGAAGATACTGATGATTTATCAATACCAATACCTATTGCTCAGGGATGTATGAGTGATTGTAGTTTCTGTATAACTAAATATGCGAGACCTGCTCTGAAGAGTTATGAGCCGAAGAGTATTAAAAGAGCCGTTGAGGAGGCTGTTAGACTAGGGTATAAAGAAATTGAGTTGACAGCTCAAGACACCGCGGTATACGGTTTTGATCTAGAGAAAAAATTTCTTTTACCAGATCTTTTGAGAGAGATCGTGGAGATAGAAGGTGATTTCATGATAAGGGTCGGTATGATGAATCCTCAGTGGTTAGATAAAATTATTGATGATTTAATAGATGTATACAAGGATCCAAAGATCTTTAAATTTATTCATATACCTGTTCAAAGCGGGGATGATCGTGTTCTTAAAATAATGAAAAGAGGATACACAGTGGAGGAATACACTGAGTATGTGAAAGAATTTAGAAGGAAAATTCCTGATATTAACATAGCCACGGACATCATCGTTGGACATCCCGGTGAAGATAATGAGGCTTTTGAAAATACCGTGAAATTACTCGAGGAATTAAAATTTGATCGGGTTCATATAGCTCAGTATAGTCTAAGACCGTTCACAGCATCTGCTTCAATGACACAGATCAATGATAATATTAAGAAGAAAAGATCAACGATACTTCAAAAAATTCAGGAGAAGATAGGTTTGGAGATAAATAGATCTTTTATAAATAAGAGAGTAAAAACTATTGTCGTGAAAAGGGGTTTTGAGGGAAGAGGTTTTATTGGTAGAAGTATGAGTTACAGAACTGTTGTTATTGATAACATAGATCAGAGTTATTTAGGAAAATGGATCTATGTTGATGTAAGAGAAGCCACTTATTTTGATATAAGAGGTGAGATGCCTAGAAACTAATCTTGAGAAATCTTAATAAAGAAACTTTTTCATTGCTATTTCTAAAGTCATTGATGCTCCTCCTCACTAATTTTATATGATTAAGGTCTCAATATATTAAGAGGTAGATATATGTAGATATAATCTGGGTTATTAAATATGAGTATATGTGAGGGGTGATATTCATTGAGTTTTAGAGGAGTAATTCCTAAGCTGGAATACATATCTCTGCTACTAATATCGGATCTTCTCATAGTATTATTATTGGCATATATACTGAGATCTATGTTTTCTTCAGGGTACTACATAGATATGTTTAGTATGTACCCTAACTATTTTTTGGGGGCATCGGGTTTCATATCTCTACTAATTTTAATTATTATAAGACTTGTCATACCGCTAAAAATTCTAAATGATATGATTATTACTATGCTCCCGATCTCTTCAATAATGCTCTACATAGATCTTTTCACTAGGAAGGGTGTCACTATAGCTATTCTCCCATTAATAGTAGTATTCAGCGGAAATGATCACTCTTCACTATCTCCAGACTTAGCACAGATACAATTGATTATATTCTCGATATATCTTTTCAAGAAATTATTTTCGTTAAGAATACACAGTTCTGATTAGTTGATCATTTAGCTAATTAAATTTTTGGTTGAGAGAATATAAATTGGTTGAGTTTAGAGTATGAGTAATAAGACTATTAGTTTTG
>CAZFDB010000093.1:0-5542 GCA_964517475.1 uncultured Desulfurococcaceae archaeon
CTACACCAAGGATCTGGTTATAGGATCAGGGATGGCTATGTGGAGATAATAGGAGGATTAAGACTAAGGATCATTGGTTGGGACAAGAGATATGATGATTATGAGAACAGGGAGGCGAGACTAGTCTACAAAAACGATAAGATGATCCTATGGGTCTCTAAGAAGATCCCCAAGCCACCTAAGTATACTCCAAGAGGTGTCTTAGCCACAGACGTCAATGAGAAGCATATTGTTGCTGGCAACAATTCGTTTGAGCATAGGTTTAAGACAGCTGTGGATAGATCCCTCCACTACAAGAAATTAGCCGAGAACCTTCAGAGAAAATATTCCTCAACTAGATATAATGCTTGGCTTAGGAGAAGAGGTGTTAGAGAAAGGATTAGAAGTTTTCATAGGAGGGCTAGGAATATTGTTGTGGATTGGGCCAAAAAGATCTCGCACAGGATCACTATGCTCGCGAAACAAAAACAATGCGCTGTTGCTAGAGAGGATTTAACAGGTCTCATTGAGAGCTTGAGGAAGCTTCCGAGAAGCCATAGAGTAGCGTTATTAATACTGAGCTATAGGAGGCTAGGTTTCTGGATTGATTGGCAATCCGAGAAACATGGGGTACCACTAGTAGTTGTGGAGTCTGGGGGGACATCTAGCATATGCCCAAGATGCGGGAGTAGATTAAAAGAGAATGGTTACAGAATACTTAGATGCCCTAAATGCGGATTCGAAGCTGATAGAGATAGGGTGGCAATACTAAACATTGAGAGGAGAGTATTATTTAGGATGGGGGGATCTCTGACAACCCCGACTGCCCCGCAAATGACAGATGTAGCCCCGAATAGATGCGGGGAACCAATGAACCGCTCTTCAAAGCGGGGAGGAGGTCAGACACATATATTCTCCCTAAGCAATCTTCTTCTAAAAACAGGCTCTTCTCTACATAATCTCTCTATAATCTCCTCAACTGATGCTCCATAGGGGATCTCCTCATCTAAGTAAACACCTGTTCTACCAATAATATCTCTCTTAGTTAATGCCTTCACTCTATCAAGAACAGTCTCGATAGATACTCCAAGGATCCTTGCTGTCTCAGCCTCGTAACCAATCACGGATCTCTCGATATGTCCCTCGGGGATTGGATGTATAAGCATTAATCTCTTATCAACACCTGCGACTCTCTCACCTCTTCTCAATCCATCTAGATCAAGTAATCCACCAAATTTATAAAATTCTAACTCAATTCTACTCAGCTTACCCAGAGGTTGTGAAATAACTTTTTTCTCAAGAGGATCTAGGTAGAAATAAATTTTTGGTGTGTGGGTAGGGGTCGCCATAACGATTCTTGCATGACTGTAGCCACTTATTATCTCGAGAGCATTAACTAGTTTATGTAATGAGTAGTTGTCTAGGATCACGATATCAATATCACTGTCTCTATGAACATCTCCTCTAGCAATAGATCCATGTACAAATCCATTTAACCCACTCCTATACAATTTCTCTAAAATAGATATTGCTTCATTCCTCAAATTGTTGAGGAGTTGAAGATGCTTATCGTCGTAGTAAACAATTCTTGTCTCGCCAATATGAGATATCTTCTCCCTCATTCCTCTATCAAACCACTAATCCTCTATAATCAGCCACTTCCTCTCAATAAAACTATACGCAACCATACCCTCTCTCTTCAATTTCTCAAATAATTTGTACTCCTCCTTAGACAATGACTTCTTAATAATCTCCTCACTATCCTCCTTAATACTCTCAAGCTTCTTCACAAACTCTCTCCAGAAATCAGGGTCCACAGCAACTCTCTCATCAGATAATCTAAGTATCTTCGCACCATCATTCTCAAGTCTTCTAAAGAAACTATCTCTATCTCTTATTTTTGAAGCAACAACTGACTCAAATATAATCTTCTGCTCCTTAAGAACCTCAATAGCTGTTTTTCTAGGTGCCGCTTCTTTCTCTTTCATCTCTTGCTTAGGTGCCTCAACATGCTCTGTTTTCTCAGGTCTCCTTATATACGCCCTCTCCCTAACAATACTAAATATCTCGTTGTATTTACTGCTTAATTCACTGTATCTATTATCTAGATCCTCTATTCTCTCTTGGAGTGAGGCTACTCTTCTGCTCAACTCATCTATTTTTGAAGTATATTTATTCAATAGATCCATTAGATTCCTCTCAATTTTCGAGATCTCTTTCTGAATAACTTCTCTACTAGGTGTCTTTATATACTCAGATAATATGTGAAGAGTATAATCCTCAACAGTCTTGAAACCTTCTCTCTTAGCTCTCTCATGAAGATCCTTGTATAGATCCTCGGATAAAAATAATTTTATCTCAGGCATCTAAACTATCCATGTATTAATGAGTTGTTTAAAAGTATATTAGTTACCTGCCTCAGCTAATAAAAACATATTTATCATCATTTGTTTTTGTAAAGATCTTTCTTCTAATCAAGAGATCCAGTGCCTCGTAGAAGTAGAAATCATCTGGAGTGATCCCGTAGATATCAACAAATTTCTTCTTAATAGTATCTATTGAGACAGGTTCTCTAATATTCTCCTCCGAGAACATTCTTCTAATAAACTGAGAAATATCCTCAACACGTGTCCATGGATACTGGAACCAGACCCACTCCTTAACCTCTATATAGTAGTAATCAGGTTTGAACTTAGCCACGGGACTAATCCATTGAAGAGCCGCGATCCTTAATTCCCTAGGTCTCCAATTCTCCAATATATACTGTTTCGCTAGTAGAAGTGTGTCTCCCGTATCAACAATATCATCAACTAATAATGCTTTGAGACCTGATAAATCAACTGTGTATGGGAACTTAATTAATGCTTTCTCAGCCATCTTGGCAGCTTCGGTCCAGTGCTGACTTTGAATAGACAACAGATTCTCTATTCCGAGGAAATCACATAGTAGTCTAGCAGGCACATAGCCTCCTCTAGCCACAGCAACAACAACATCCGGGATCCATTCACTCTCAATTATTTTTCTAGCTAATCCACGAGACCATGAAACAATATCTTCCCAGGAGACTAATTTAATTGGTATCTTAGGCAATGAAGTCCCAGATGCTATAATTTTTTTCAGAGTTTTTAAGCATGTTCATTAGAAATCACATTGGATTAAGCTATAATATACCTCGAAGAAACACAGAATAATATTCTTAATTAATTTATATAAAGGATATAAAAAGATCTGGTTAGATTCTTCGATGCCCTATTATCTTGAAACCTTTCTGAGTAATCCATTTAAATACGGCGTCAGCCGCAGCGGCTCCCTCAGCGGCTGAGGTGATTATCTGCTGGAAATAGTATTTGTAGCTTCCACCGGCGCAGTCACCTGCTGCGAATATACCCTCAATATTTGTGTATCCACCTGGTTTAACAGTTATTAATCCTCTCTCATCAACTTCTAAACCAATTTTCTTGAAGAAATCTGTTGGAGGCTCATTACCTATCTCAACAAATACTCCATCAACATCAACTTTTCTCTTTTCACCAGTTTTAAGATTTGTTATCACAGCATACTCAACAGTTTCTCTACCACCGATCTCGGTGACTGTGCTGTTTAATATTATGTCTATGAAATCAGGTCTCTCCTTCTTAATAGACATTAACCTCTCAATGTATATTGGGAATGCTCTGAGTCTATCTCCTCTAGTAACTAAATAGATCTTTGATACATACGCCACAGCGTGAAGCGCTCCTGTAACCCCGCTGTTTCCTCCACCAACAATAATTATTTTCTTATTCTTGAAGAATGGCACATCACACACTGTGCAGTAGCTAACTCCTCTACCAGCGAACTCATCTTCACCAACTGCTCCCAGCTTCTTTCTCTTAAGACCCATAGCCAAAATAACTGCTCTTGAGAAGTAGCTATGTCCTCTTCTGGTAACCACTTCGAATTTCTGCTGATCATCTAGTTTCCTAATATCCTCAACACGATCAAGGATAATCTCAACATTATGCTTCTCGGCATGAGCCTTGAACCTAGCAACTAGATCTGATGCTTGTATCTCGATGAAACCAGGGTAGTCATCAACTAAACCAGCCATTGATAATTGACCACCCATGGTTTCACCGATAGCTAGTGTTTTGAGACCGTATCTGCTTGAGTACAAAGCCGCTGTTAAACCAGCTGGTCCTAAACCAACTACTATAACATCATACTCGCGTGCCTCAGCTCTACCAGGGATCTTTAGTCTAAAGCTCGTAATAACACCTGTATAATATATCTCTCTACAATTACTTTTAAGCAATAATACTACTTCATAAGCCGAGTAAGAAGAATATTATGTACATAGCCGCGAAAGCCGGTAGCCCTAGAGGAATAGCTTCTTTAACCCACTCAGCATATCTGATCTTGTGAATATTGCTTATAATAATATTAGGAACGTTACCAGGTATTAAGAAGCCGCCTGAGATTAATAGAGATATTAAGAAACTCTTGATCTGTAAAATATTTAGCTCGCTGGAGATTATGGCGGCTGTCAAAGTAGCGTTATCAACAACAGCTGATAATGATCCGAATAAATACATTAGTTCAGGACTGAAATACTTTATGTATCTATCAACTAATATATAATATGATTCACCTAACACTGTCAATGCAAATATGAATACGTATACTCTAAAACTTCTTTCTAACGAGATCTTTACAATTTCACTGAGTTTTTTCTTCTCGTAAAATTCTTCAGGTATTGATTCAGTAATGAGAGATTTGCTACTCCTAGCATAAATATATGCTCCCGCATAAATAGAGTAGATCAATATTAACGGAACTATGTATATACCTAATAATCTTAGTAGAAAGAAGAAATCAGCGTGGTAAGGTGGACCAGATAATTTGTGTACTGCAATCGTTGAGAGAGGTTCTCCAACTGGTGTTAGGGCACCCCCGATACCGATCGCGTAGGCAGCTACAATAAGAATATGTCTGAGAACCTCTCTTCTCAGTCTTAGATGAAACGCTAACTCTGACATTATCACTGAGCTAACTATAACTGATATAAAACTCGCCGATATTCCGAGGAGGAATACTAGTAAACCTATGATTAGAGGTAAGGGGATCTTGGTACTGATCCTCTCAACGAAGACGTCTAATTTATCGCTGTATAAACCAAATAATAAACTTGCTATTAAAACTACCTGGAATATTCCTATAGGAAGACCCTTAATAGACACAGGGGCCAGTAGAGCCTCCTCAATAACTGCTAGACCCCAAGTAGATGTTATTGTGGCGGCTAACGATGCCATGACTAGGAAGAATATCTCGAGATTCTTCTCTATTTTTCTGGATATTAATGGTAGAAAAAGTATTGATATTAATATTATTATCAATGAGAGATCTATTAGATCCATTTATTGGTCCTCAGTATATTTGATGAACTATAGCTAATAAATATATGTATTCAAAGTAAAGTTGGTGATTATAATAGAACTAGTAATCAGTGGCAGAACAATTGTTGAAGGCGTCGTGTCGGGGGAGATACTTGTTGTTAATGACTATATATCATTTCTTGGGGAAA
>CAZFDB010000094.1:0-5418 GCA_964517475.1 uncultured Desulfurococcaceae archaeon
AGCTATAAGATATATGAGATCCCTTCATTGATATACAGAATATTTATTGGTGGTAGAGGATTAGCGACATGGATCCTGTGGAGAGAACTAGGTGAGAAGTGGGAGAGCATAGATCCTCTCGGTCCGGAGAATATTCTACTTATATTAACAGGGCCATTAACAGGTTATTACCCAGGTGGAGTAAAAGTTATTGTCTCTGGAAAAAGTCCTCAATCAAACGGTGTTATAGGATCTGCTGTCTCAACAGAGTTATCAATACAGTTGAAGGCAGCGGGATACGACGGTTTATTGATCAGGGGTGTTTCTAAGGATCCGGTGTATATATACGTTGATGATGACAAGGTGGAGTTTAGAGATGCTTCAAGGATCTGGGGAAAAGATTCTTTAGAAACACTAAGGTTCCTCAGAGAGGATACCAAGATCGATTTTAGAAGAGAGGGGATGAAGCCTTGGCCACCAGCACTTTATATTGGGCCAGCCGGCGAGAATCTTGTTAGAACAGCTTCTGTAAATGCTAAATGGAGTCATGGGGCGGGTTACGGTGGTTATGGAGCTGTCTTCGGGTCAAAGAAATTGAAAGCTGTTGTGGTCAGGGGGAGAGGTCCTCTACCTGATATTAAAGATATGGAGAGATTTCTTAGCTTGAGGAGAGAGATTATTGATTATTTAATGAGAGACTACTTACTCAGGCACTGGGGAACTCCGATAGGAATATACTATACGGGAGCAACATCGAGTTCAGAGCCTATCAGGAATTGGCAGGAGGAGTGGCATAGTGTTAGTGAGTATAGTCATAGAGAACTCGAGACTAAGTATTGGGTGAGGAGATACTGGTCAGATTACTCATGCCCATTATCATGTATGAAGGTTAGCTACATAAATGATGGGGAGAAGATCTATTTGACAGACGGGCCTGACTATGAGATGGCTGCTTACCTAGGAAGCAACTTAGGAATATTTGATATCGGTAGTGTCGTTAAATTATCTGCTGAGGCAGATCGATTAGGTTTATGCGGTATACAAACAGGGAATGTCATGGGTTTCGCTTTTGAATTATTCGAGAAAGGAATTATCTCGAGAGATGATTTAGGCTACGACCTTAGATGGGGAGATTATGAGTGTGCTAGGAGACTTATGGAGGATATTGCTCTTAGAAGAGGTTTCGGAAAAATTCTTGCTGAAGGAACCTTCAGAGCAGCTATCCAGATAGCAAAGATCAAGGGATTAGATCCCTCTGAGGTATTGAGATACGCTGTTCAGAGCAAGGGGGTGGGGATCGGAGCTCACGGGATTAGGAGTAGAGCTGATTATCCACAACCAATAGCTTATGTAGCATCTGTTCAAGGAGGAGATCACACATCAGTAGCAGGTTTACCAATCGATACCCAAGAATCCGAGAGTTGGAAGGCTTTCCTAGATAGTTCAGTAGTCTGTATGTTCACAACTTTTAGTGTTCCTGAGGAGAAGATCCTTGACACACTTAATGCAGTGACCGGTTGGAGAGTGACTAGGGATGAGTTGTACAGAGAATTCGGACCCAGAGTGCTTTCTCTACAAAGAATACTCCTACTCCTAGGAGGACCAGACATTTATTGGGATCCTAGGATACATGACGAGAACCCAAAGAAATTCTACGAACCACTACCGAGCGGACCCTTCAAAGGACAGAAGGCAGATCCCGAGGAGGTGCATAAACTAAAACTACAGTACTTCAGAGAATTAGGCTGGGATGAATATGGTATACCTACAGAGGAGACCCTGAAGAAACTAGGTATAGGATACGTATCAACAGCTGTTAGGAGAATAAGGAAGAGATTGGGTCTTGAATAATGAGTTTTAAGAAGATCTGTCTCCGCTTCATAGGGAACTTAAAAGAGTTCTTTGGAGAAGAGATATGTATTCATGTTAAAGAATGCAATGATTTAAGAGATTATATAGGTAAGTTGATAAGAAGCAGGAATCTCCCATATTCTCTATCAGATCTATTTATAGTCAATGAGAAAGGTGGGGTTGGGGACGAGTTATGTGAGTCGAGCATCGTTTATGTTTTGAGAAGAATTCATGGAGGAGGTTTTTGTCAGTGGGAGGAGAATATTCATCACTTATCTGAGCGACCGAAAACTCATCATCCTAACACTTATTAATTAATCTGAGATATAATTCTTTTATCTCTTCAGGACCCAGCTCATAGACTCTTTCCCCAAGCATGTGGCTAGGAACCAGATCCTTGAAATCATCACCGCAACAAATCCTTAGAGCATTTGACAAAATCTTTTTTCTCTGACTAAATAAGCATTTCAGGAATCTCTCGAAGTCATCGAGATATTCCTCAGGCTCATTTCTTCTACGCATAATAATTATCTGAGTAAACACTTCAGGCTCTGGATAGAAGCTATTAGGTGGGTAAACACCTCCTAACTCAATATCAAAGTATAGTTGCGTTGCCACTGAAACAGATCCGTATCTCCTGCTCCCAGGCTCTGAAATTATTCTATCAATAACATCTTTCTGAAGAGCTATCACAGCCCACGAAGCCCTGGATCTTATTAACGCGCCTATTAAAGCCCCGGTTACTGAGTACGGTATTGTCCCCACCACTCCTCTGAAATTAATGTCTCTGATGATCTCTATAGCGTCTCCGCATAGTATCTCTACATTACTTTTCTCTCTAAATAATTCTTTAACAAATCTGCAGAGCCTAGGGTCAATCTCTATAGAAATGATCCTCTCACATATATCTGCTAGATAAAGAGTTAAGTACCCGAGCCCGGAACCTACCTCAACAACTGTGTCTAAGCAACCTAGTCTTGACACAGCCTCACGAAATTCCTTGAGTAGCCTGGGGTCAGTGGTGAAGTTCTGACCTCTCCTCCTAGAGGGTTTCACGCCTAGGGTCCTAAGAAGATTCTTGGTTAATTCCCTAAGATCCCCTTTCTCAATACTTGTTAAAATATGGTTAGTTGAAAACATTTCACCAAGGATCCCTATAGTTAGTTAATGCATATAGGTAATCAAGCATCTTAAAGAACCTAGCCTCCCTAGACTCAGGAGGTGGCTCAACAAATAAGTAGTATCTCTCACCACCCATCATCTCAGTAATAATTCTCTCCGCCAAGGCACCTACGGGATCAGATATTTTTGTTCTCGTAGCAATATCCTCGAAATTAACAAATTTACTCTTCTTTCTCTCGGTGAGTATAGTATCAAGCGTCTTCTTACCAATACCAGGGAGAAGACTCAGCATATGCAACCTAATATTAATCGGTGAAGCCTGGTTAAAGAATTCAACGAAGACCCTCTCTTTCTCCTTAATAATCTCTCTCAAGATATTAGATAGATTATCCTTAGCTAAACTAGTTAGATCCTGCCAAACAATTTTATCATCCACCCTAAATGGTTGCACGCCTAAGGATAATCCCTGCTCAATATAGATCCTCTCACCAACCCTCACAGAAATATTAGGTGCAGGAACGATTTCTAGCAACGTGAAATATTTTGTACCAACGGCTTGAATCAGAGGAGAATTCCTGTGATAAGGATGTTTATCAAGAATATTCCCATGAGGTAAGAAATCAAGAACTACACTATACACATCTCTCACAAATACCCGAGGCCTAGATCTATCAAAACCTCTCCTATCTCTAAAATAACTCATTTAATCACCGAATCAAATATTTTATCTATCTCCACAGTAATCTCTCACCAACTCAAGTATTTTCTCAAGAACATCATTGCTAGGCATCTTATCCTCGAAACTCATGAGCATCTTAAGAATACTTATGTCACTAGGAGAGATATCAATAATTTGTGAAGCTGTTACCTCTTTCAAACCTAGTTTAAGTAATTCCTCAAATAACTCCTCACCCGCCTCAGGAGAGCATTTAATAATCTTCTCACCATACTCCAAGAATCTTTGTTGAAGATCAGTTATATTTGATATATCAATACTTCTCTTCATGATCCCAATAGCTATTGTGATAGGAATATCTTTCACAGAAATGATCCTCAACAAAAACACCTAGAGAAATATTCTACGATGATACTTTCTTGAGAAGCTCTTTCTTCCTCTCCCTAATCTCATTAATAAGTTTCTTAACATTCTCAATAGTTCTTTTAATAACCTCAGGAGTAGGTTTCAGATGCTCCGGTCTTATAAAAAGAATCTTTTTCTTCCTCCCAAGATAGGTCTCCACCTCATAGGCATGCCCTCTCCTACCCACGATAACACCTGTTTTTCCATGATACCTTCTATGAGGAGCTCCGTGGAACACTGATGGATTAATAATTATATGGACTCTATCACCTACTTGATAATCATATAATAGATAGCTTAGCCTGGGAACAGCTCCTTTCTCACGAATACTCTTACTCATTATCATCCTAGTCTTGTGCCTCAGACCTTGAGAGGGTTTGACCATTACGTGATACCATAACTATACATTATTTATACTCCTATATAAATTTCTTAGACTTCCATGGATCATATTATAAAGAAGTTCTATGATCTATATAATCTTCTCCAAGGCATATAGCAAGAATTTCTCCAATGCCTCTCAACTTCATCGATCAGGTATTGATATAATGAATATATCTTCTTCCAAGGATCATCCATAGATCTATTTTGAGAAAGATCTTTTATAGCCAATAGATCATCCTCATAACCACATGTAGCTCTAAGCAAGAAATCTTCGAGGTCTGAGCCAAATCTCTCTATAATATGATCCCATGAGATAATATCGTAATTAAGCGAGCCGAATAATCTTGTGGATACCTTATTACTGCTTCTCATAGTAGCTAGAGAAACAATAGATCCCTTCTCACTAAGAATCTCCTCAGCTGATAAAACAAGTATTTTTCCTAAGCCTCTACCACGAAACCTCTTATTAATAGCAACATAGTAAATAACACCAATAGATCCTTTTACACTTGATATCCAGTAAATAACTGCTTGACCCACCAAAACATTGTTTAGGTAAAGATCTAGTCTCATACTCCTCAAAGGATCAAGATTTTGCGCATAGTATCTATGAATAGAACCTATCTCATCCTCAATTAATTTAAGATCCCTTAGATCATTCTCATACAGAATCTTGATATCATTATCCAAAGAACTACTCCCTTGACAGCGCACCTAATCAAAGATAACGAAGAAAAAATTAATTATAAACCAGTATATTTCCTAACTAATTTAATGAATTCTCTCATCCAAGCAGGATTATCAGGCCAGGCCCTCGAGCTAACTATATGGTCGTCGACAACAACCTCTTCATCAACCCACTCCGCTCCGCCATTAACAACCTCTGGTTTCACAGCGATGTAGCTAGTCATTTTCCTACCCTTGACATAGCCGAAGGCGGCCAGTATCTGTGGTCCGTGGCATATTACTGCTATAGGTTTCTTGTGTGTGAAGAAATGATC
>CAZFDB010000095.1:0-5379 GCA_964517475.1 uncultured Desulfurococcaceae archaeon
TCTCTGACCTTAACCTTAATTAACTTATGACCCTCCGCTGTAGTTGTTATAGTAACTTGATCAACTATTCCTCTCTCACCATATCTCAGACTAACAGAACTATCCTTCCTCTTAGCTGAGATCGCGGTGAACTCCTTCATCTCCTCCATGAATCTCGAGGGCGATGTTTTTCCTATGAGGACCTCCCCACCTCTCACAGGAGCTTCTATAGGCGTTATTGCATCGCCTTCGAGTAATCTATAGTACTGTTTTCCTTTGTATCCATGAGAACTTGGGTCAGGAACCTCTATCCTATCCTCCTCGCCTCCAGGATATCTCCTCTCCTCGGTAACGTAAGTTCTGAAGAAAGTGGACCTAGCCATCCCTCTCTCAACACTTGATTTATTAATTATAACAGCGTCCTCCATATTGTACCCGGTATAGCTCATTACGGCAACAACCATGTTGTGCCCAGCTGGTCTATCATTGTAGCCTATTAACTCGAGAGCTCTTGTCTGAACAAGTGGTTTCTCTGGGTAGTGAAGTACATGTCCACGAGAATCCATTCTGAGATGGAAATTAGCCATATATAAACCTACTGCTTGCTTAACCATTGCTGACTGATAAGTATTTCTAGGACTCTGATTATGCTCTGCATATGGAATAGTTGATGCTGCTACACCAAATATTGTTGGTGGAAAGATCTCTAGATGAGTATGCTCTGAGGTTATATCCTCTGGGTTCATAGCAATATATGCATTCTCCTCCTCCTCAGGATCAAGTAATTCAACAACTCCTATCTTCAGAAGATCCATGAATCCGATCTCTTTCTTACTTAACTTCTTAATTAAATCTTTAGTAATCTTAAGCTTACCATCCTCAACAACTAGCACGGGTCTCATTAATCTACCACGATCAGTATTTATATAGATTTCATTCAGAACATGTGTTCTGTAATGAGCTATACCCACCTCATAATGAATCTTACCATTTCTCCTGAGACTTCTTAGATAAGAGACGAATCTCTCACCATCTCTAACAAATCCAATTAATCTACCATTTAAGAAGACCTTAGCGTAGTTGAGATACTCTGAGACATCCTCTCCTCTACGAGCTCTTGAGTAAACCTCTATCAACGGAGTTAGTTTAATATCCTCGTCTCTTATATCAAGAATTATGTCAAGAACCTCGTTCTCATCAACACCTACAGACACATAACTCATCAAAGCCAAGTTCTTAACTAATCCACAGTTAGGCCCCTCAGGGGTCTCGAATGGACATAGCCTGCCCCATTGTGTGCCGTGGAGGTCTCGAGCTTCGAAGTGTGGTTGGCTTCTACTCAGTGGTGAGACAACTCTTCTTAAGTGGCTTAGCATCGAGACCCAATTTGTTCTATCAAGTATCTGACTAACACCTGTTCTCCCACCAACCCAGTTCCCTGTAGCCATTGCATGTCTAATTCTCTCGGTAATAATATCTGATCTGATTAATGATGTTATGCTCTTATCAGTTATTTTCTTATATCTTATCTTAGCCTTAGTTATTTGCTCCCTAAGATTCTTTAGAAACGCTTTATACGCAGCTCTGAACTGAACCGCTAGTAAATCTCCTGCTAATCTAATTCTCTTATTTGCGTAGTGATCCTTGTCATCTAAACCTCTTCTACCTATGACGGCCTCGAGCAATTTATTAGCCATTTGTCCTAGGAATAAGGCTTTCTCAAGTCTCTTCTCTCTGATTGTGCCGATGTGTGGTAGCAAATATTTATCAAGGATCTCCTCAGCTCTGTGTATCCTGATCTCCTTAGGTTGTCCAGCAGCGATTCTGTTTCCGATGAATAATAATGCTTCCTCAACAGTTCTTATCTCTGATATCTGGACTAGTGAGGGGATCAACTCTTTCTGTATCTCAGGATCAAGAGATGCTGCATAGACAATATCTTGGTCTCTCTCAAGACCAAGTGCTCTCATTATTATGGCGAATGGCACTTTACCAGGTATTGATGGAGTAGATATATGTAGTGTGCCATCTTTATGTCTATCAAGTATAATAGGTATCTTCATACTACTCGTTGCTGAGACGAGTTTAGCTGTGTGTGTGGCACTTATACCCTCCTTAACCTTATCTATAATAACTCTGTTAGGAGCCATATCTTCCTGAGCCACAAGTACTCTATCACTACCATTTATAATAAAGTATCCTCCCGGATCCTTAGGATCCTCACCTAAAACAATTAATTCTTTGGGATCAGTTATTCTTGACAATGGATCCAAGGCACTCCTGATCATAACAGGTATTTCGCCAATCTCCACAGTCACTGGCTGACCTCTCATATCATCCTCTACCTGAACTATTGTTATTGAGATAGGTGCTGCGTAAGTCGTGTTCCTTAATCTACACATCATAGGTGTCAATACATCAAATTCTAAGACAGCGCCCGTTATCTCTCTTACTCTCGGTCTCCCTATTTGAACATCAATTATTCTTATATAGTAATTAGGTATCTGAGTCGTTATCACACCATCACTCAGAATAATTTCTCTGATACGATTCATAACAAAATCATTGTAAGAATCAATTTGTTGCCTAACTAAACCTCTCTCCTCAATAAAAGCCTTTATCAAAACCCATTTATCTTCTGATGTTGGTTTATATATCTGTTCTTGCCTAGCTCTCCTAACCAATTAATCACCCCGCAATAACATATCTATAAACAACTACTTCGCCTGCGGTGGGGCTCTTCCTAATAATCCTGACAATATCACCTGGTTTCCCACCAATTGCTCTGACAGCAGGGTCGCTAGCCTTGATCCATGGAAGCTCCTCAGGTTTAACACCGAGCTCCTTCAAGATCCTAACAGCCTCCTCAACAGGCACTAATTCGTGCTTCGGAACCAACTCGTGTTTAAATATATCGAATTCAGGCTTAAACTGAGTTTTCCCGGATTTAGAAGTCCGTGATTTTGACATTCATGATCCTCCGGATTACTCAAAATATAATTATACCACTCAGCTTATAAGTATATATACCTCACGAATCAAAATAAGTTCTAAGAAGATCAATTAAAATATATCTTCACTACCAACTTTATTACTACTCAACAAGTGTTTTTAGTGGAAGGTGAAGTGATATAAAGATCCTTATTAAAGACGCATCAATACTAACACTAAGCGACGCATCTAAGAAATTTATGGAGAAAGGATACTTATTAATCAGAGATCGATTTATTAGTGAATTAGGTGAAGAAGAGATCTTGGAGGAAGAGGTTTTACCAGATCTATTGATTAGGGGAGAGAATAAATTAGTTGCTCCAGGATTAATAGATGTGTTCTCAGTACCATATATCTCGGCTCTAAAAGATCTTGCTGAGGTTAGGGAGATAGATATCAGAGAACTTGAGAAGGAGATAGTTACCAAGCTAAGTGACACGGATCTCTACTATCTAAGTATCCTAGGAGTAGCCTCGAGAATAATTAATGGATACACGACAATAGTAGCTAAACTACCAAGGATCGAGATCGGGGCTAAAATAGTTGATGATATGAATATTAGATTAATCGTCGCTCTAGACCTGGATTATTTAGACCTTAACAAAATAATCGATCAATTCATAAGAGCTAAGAAATGGCATTATTATAGAGAAGGATTATTAAGAGTTACTTTGTTCACTAGAAGAAGAGATGTTTTAGAGAGGGTCTTGCCCCACGCACAATCGGAGATGCCAATACTAGTTGGGGGAGAATTATGTTATGAGAAATTATCTCCTGAGGTAATTAAAAGAATTGTTCTTGTGGATCCTTCGGAGGATGGTTGCGAATTAATTGATTTAGTAAATACCATATACACAGATCGTTTCAGGAGATTCGGGAGAAAAATATTTTATGGCACAGGCTACAACAAACCGCAGGATCTCATGAAAATATTTTTGGGGAGGGGTGAGAGTCATTATATGTATCTAAGTAAATTATCTAGAGAAGCGGCGTCTCTACTAAATATTCCATCAGGATCCTTGGAGAAAGGTTTTCTAAGTGATTTGGTTATATATGATATCGCAGAATCTCCTGTACTAGGCGTGTTTCTGAATGAGGAGGTCGCGTCTAGATATGTGTTAGGTCGAGAGTTGGTTATTGAGACTATGATTATTGATGGCGAGTTTGTAATTGATGGAGGAGAAACTCTTTATATAGGAAGAGATATTTTGCGAAGAGCAAGATCGGTTCTTAAAGAGAGTTTAAGAGAAATAGTATCGATCTGAGGTGAAGAAAAATGTTAACGAAATTTAGAGCGAGACTGAAGAAGTTTATTAGACCAGTAGCAAGATCCTTGGCTGAGAGAGGAGCCGGTCCCAACACAATGACTATAACGGGTTTCGTATTAGCTTCAGCAACACCTCTCGCAACCTTGTACCTCGGCTACGTAGGCTATATATTATTTGTTTCATTATCAGCTGTGTTAGACGCTTTGGATGGTGAGATAGCTAGGATAAGAGGTGAGGTATCTAGATTAGGAGCCTTCCTAGACTCATTTCTTGACAGGGTCTCTGATGTATTCTACCTATACTCACTAATTATTCTGGGTCTAGACACCACTATAGTTATTATCTTGATAGTGCTGAGTATATTAATAAGCTACTCACGTGCGAGAGCTGAGGGTCTTGGCGTGGCTGTGGAGGGTGTTGGTTTAATGGAGAGAGGTGAACGTGTATTAGCATTAGTTATTATTGTTGCTTTATCTATGCTTCATCGAGAGATTCTGTTTATAGGTTCCGTTGTTCTCATAATACTTCTTCTCTACACACTTGTAGAGAGGGTCTATAGTATTATCAAGGTATTGAAATGAATCAATTAATAATTCATTGATGCATTACTCGTACTTAATATTTCTTTTATAAAATAGAGTTATTGGGGTCTTGATGTTCACAATATCTCACTCAGACGGATCATTTGTTAAAAAGATATTTAATATAGTGCTTCCATCACTGGAATCTATACCTCTTAGAGTATCGAGTGAGGGTGTGAAGATAATAGGTATCTCACCTGATAAAATGATTATGGTTAGTCTGAATATTCCTAGTCTAGTGTTCGAGACATTTGATCTTGATAGCGAGGCGAGACTATTCTTGGAGAAAGATGATTTGAAACTATCTGTTAAGAAACTTAGTAAGCGTGAGAGAGTATCAATAGAGTATAGTGAGGGTGACAGAGATCTTAGATTCAGAATAATTAATCCTAAAACAGGTGTGGAGAGAATACAACTAATACATATAAGAGAAGAGGGTGAGGAGCCTCCGGGAGAGATCGAGATTGATTACGAAGCTGAGATACAGATATCAACGGATGCGTTATCTAGTATTGTTAAAGATGTTGCTGTGGTATCTGACGAAGCCGAGATCTCTATAC
>CAZFDB010000096.1:0-1444 GCA_964517475.1 uncultured Desulfurococcaceae archaeon
GGTATATTATCTCTAGTATACCTTGAACAGTATCTATATCTTGTAGTGGGTGAAGATCTGTTATTCTAGGATCAAGTGTTAAAAGATCAGAGATCTTAGGATTATACTTCATAGTACAAGAGCCGAGAGGCACCGGTCCTGTATCAACTCCATAGGACATCTGGGATAACCTCATGAAGTGTCTAATAACCTCAATCTCCGGAAGATCTGGTAGACCAGTTGAGGAGATTCTCCTAATTCTAATACTGAGATCAATTTTAATATCACTGAAATCATCTTCGTAGGGTATTGATGGTCCTAAACCATATCTCTTCTTCTCCTGAACCAGCTCCTCACTCCATATAGCTTGTCTCCACATACTAAGCCACCTCACTCAATAAATTAATTAAATGATCAATGTGTCTCCTGCTGTGAACCTCGGTTACACAGAACAATGCTGTGTTCTCTAAATCGCTGAGTAGATCCCCTAAAAACAGTCCTCCATGAACACCTTTCACGAGAAGATCTCTGTGAATATCTCTGTAATCTCTCCTATGGAACTTGAGAGGGATCTCCTTAAAGAATAACTCTCTACTAGAAGCAACACTGATCCTGTCTCTTAATTCATCAATAATCTTTCTCTTGAGATACATTGTTCTTTTGAGAATTGTTTCTCCTAATCTCCTCAAACCATTCTCACTCATGTAGCTGAGATATATTGCTGCTGCGATAGCCATTAAAGCCGTATTCGTGGTTATGTTGCTAGTGGCTCTCTCTCTTCTTATGTGCTGTTCTCTTGTTTGAAGAATCATTGCGAAACCTCTTGAGACACCATCGAGATCTGTGGTTGCGCCTATTAATCTACCGGGTAACTGTCTGAGTAACTCCTGATCCATTCTTATACCAAGTATACCTAATGAAGGCCCACCATAATTCAACCCAACCCCCAGAACCGAGCCATTCCCCACAACTATATCAGCTCCATACTCCCCAGGTGCTTTAAAGATCCCTAGACTAATCGGGTCAGCATTAACAACGAATAATAACTTCCTTCTCTCCTTATAATCCTTGAATAGATCCACTTCCTCAATTACTTCACCGAGGAATGTTGGGTTCTCCAAATATACTCCTCCGATATCACTATCACTGCCCCGATCCGATATATGTATCTCGCCACCATCGATCTCATAGTTAACCAGGTATCCACCTACGGAATTAATCCATGTCTCAACAACACTTCGTGTGAAAGGATTCATGTGTTTCGGGACCAGAATACCTCTCTTCTTACTAACCCTCATAACCATTCTAAAAGCCTCCGCCGTAGCTGTTGAGAAATCATACATTGATGCATTAACAATATCAACTCCATATAGATCAGCAATCATACTCTGATACTCGAATAATGCTTGTAGAACACCTTGATTAATCTCTGCTTGATATGGTGTGTAGGCTGTATAGAACTCTC
>CAZFDB010000096.1:1454-5353 GCA_964517475.1 uncultured Desulfurococcaceae archaeon
CCTCTTAGTAGAAGATACCTAACAACTGCGGGTATGTAGTGGGGACATAATCCTCCGCCTAGGAAAGGTGGTGGGTCTCTAAATACTTTGTTTTTAGATAATATGTTGTCTAATAATCTCTCGATCTCAAGTTCTGATAATGGTTTCCCAAAACCTACTTTCAACGGCTTTCTCAATCTGATTTTCTCAGGAATATCTCTCAAAAGATCCTCTAGATCCTTGCCTATATATCTAAGCATCTCATTTTTTACACAAGGATCTGAGTTAGGTATCCAATGATGATACAAATAGATCACTCCCACTAAATACTCTCAATAAATCTAGTTAAGTGATATTAAGATATAAACATGTAAAACTGAAAAACAAGAATTAGATCAATTAGGTCTCCGAAACACCATGAAGATCAGGTTGAGCAATTAGATATCTCAAACCTATTCTCTCGAGAGCAGTGGTTATCCTAGGAATATCTTCGCTACGGAATAGTGATATAATAACACCCCCTCTTCCAGCACCGGTGAGTTTGGCACCTAATGCACCATGGCTTCTAAGCAACCATATTATCTCCTCACATTTTGGACAAGAGACATTTATGGTGTATAGAAGTCCTTGTGAAATATTCATTAACTCTCCTAAACTCTCCATATCACCAGATCTTAGTAGAGATAAAGCCTCCTCAACTAATTTCTCAGAAGCTGAGTAGATATGTTGAAGAATACTTGATCTTCTCTCATATAAATCAAGAACATCTCTAACAACAACACCCGTGTTTCTCTCCACACCTGTATTAACTACCAGGATCGAGTATTTATCTGGCCACGTGAAATCCACTCTCTTAAATTCACCAGCTCTGTAATATATCATTCCCCCATATGCTGCTAAGGTATTATCAATACCACTTGGTCTCTTATGAATAATTTTCTCAGCCTCGAAAGCTAATTTCGAAACAATTTCCTTGGAAGGATCTTTTTCACAGAGCCTAAGTAACGCGTGTGTCAATGCTACCGAGACAGCGGCTGATGAACCCATCCCAGAACTGATGAATATCGAGGAATCAATTACAGCCCTGAATCTTTTTTCGCAACCTAATTTCTTGATCTCATTAATTAATGCGTGGATATTAGTGTTTTTACCAATACCACTCTTCTCATCATATAAAACACCTAATTGCTTTGACTCAACGAAATAAGAATCACTTTTCTCAACACATGCTTTAGCATATGTGTTGAGAGCCACTCCTATCCCAGGATATCCTTTGACAACGAAGTGTTCCCCGAACAATATTATTTTTCCAGGGGCTTTGGAACAGATCATTTAATTCACCTCTAAAAGCTCTCAGATCCTTAGTAAAATGATCTTATCTCCTCGAATCTTAATATTTCTCTAAATACTCTCTGAGCCTCATCTCTCTTACTCATATAATTCTTATCTATGTAGAGCCTAACTATAACAACACTCTGTGATAATTCTCCGAATGTCATTTGATCAATTCTTCTAGACGTTATAGAACCATCACTTCTCTGAATAAGTATTTCCTCACTATGAAACATAGGGTTTAGTGGTAAAGACGGTGTATCTATAAATACCTTATCTCTGATCTCTTCAGATAATCTTGATTTAAATATATTATTCAGATAAGATCTGTCCAGCATCGCGTATAGAACCTTCATACTCCTAGGTAGAGGAATTCTGTATTCCTCAACAGCTGAGAACCTAAGTTTTCTCTTAGCAAGATCCTTGATGTAGGGATGTTCTCTAAATGTCTCCACACCATATATACTGTACTCATCTAAATCAACATATTTCAAAGGATCATTTATAAATGGATCAAGATCTCTGTTCTCCGAAGCGGCTTTAAGAGCCTCGCTAATCATTATATCAATTGCTCTACTAGTCTTGTGGTAGTATACTGACATAAACATGTGGTATCTAGCAATTAATAAATGCTCGAAAGCATCAAGAGTTTTCTCACCTAAGGCAATGCCTCGTTTAGTTAGATAGGTATTATACGCGATCCTCATCCAATCAATACCTGATCCATATCCAGCCCCCGTGTAGTAAGAGTCTCGGATCAAGTAATCAATTATATCTGCTGAGAATGGACCTTTCATTATATAATAAAAAGATCTTTCTTTATCATCCTCTAAACCCTTGATCCTGAGAAGAGGCCACTCACCGGGGTATCTCGATCTGATAGCATTTGATACATCCACTACACTAAATATATGATTCTTACCAAATTTATCGAAGCATTCGAGAATATCAGGATGGCTCCTAATAATCTCACTGCCAATAAACTCATGATTTAATCCCCGTGGATATAGAACTGATTCTTCGAATGTATGTGAGAAGGGTCCGTGGCCAACATCGTGTAGAAGCATGACTAGTCTCATGAATTGTTTAAGTGAGTCAGATTCTTCTCCACGTAAACCTGATTTCTCTATTATAGCCGAGGTAAAAATATCTGAGACATACATCGCCCCAATACTATGTATGAATCTCGTATGCGTAGCTCCTGGATAAACATAGGTTGATGTTGGTAGTTGTAGAATTCTTCTTAGTCTCTGCATAGGTGAGCTATCAATCAAGCATTTCTCAAAGTCTGTTACCCCAATATATCCATGTATAGGATCTTTTATGAAATGCTCGTATCTCACTACTCGATCTCCTAAATACAATATCCTTAACCACTAAAAATTAAATATAAAATTCTTCATGTCTTGATAGAAATAGTAACAATCGCTCTGTCTCTTAAAATATCTTTTAAATAACCCTCTAATCTCCCAAGCACCTCATGGATCGTCCCTATATCAGATTTCGTGGGCACCTCAACAACTATATCTACTAATAATTTATTTTGCGTGGTTATTATCCTGATCCTGTTGATCTTAATGATCTTTTTCGCAACAGGATCATTTTTCATAAAATTATTTATTGCTTCTCTAACACTTATCTCTTCGAGACAAACAGGCTCCACATGAATCATTAATGTCTCGATCTCAGGGAAATTCTCCTTGATCCTCATCTCCAGAATATTTATAAGTTTATTTATTTCATCAGCGCGAGTATTTGGAGAAATCTCTATATGAAATCTAACATGATAACCTCTAGAGCCTCTGACAACATCTATATCATGAACACCCCTGATCTCTTTAAACAAAGAGACGAATTTCTCAACTTCTCTCTTAATAAGATCTGTGTATTCTTCACGAGGCTCCATATGGATAATCACGTCAATATTTCTCTTAACAATTCTCCTCAACTCCTCCTCGATTTCATCAATTACTGTGTGAGCCTCCTCAAGAGTTGATTTCGGCGGCATCTCAACAATTGCGTCAAGAAATATTCTAGGACCACTTCTCCTAGCCCTGACATTTTTAACTCTAATACTATTCTTCTCAGCTAATTCTCTAAATAAAATAATTACTTCTCTAGGAGCCTTATCCATTAATTCATCAATTGATGTCTTGGCAAGTCTATAAGATGCATTAATAAAATAACTTGATATCGCTATACTAACACCGATATCCATTAAATTCACGATCTCTCTTCTCAGACCCAGCTGAGCCACTATGCTGAGTATAAAAACTGATGATGTGACGAATAAATCACTTCTATAATGAAGAGCATCAGCTTGAAGAACAGTGGATCCGTATATGTAAGCTCCTTTCTCCAAAGCTCTTGATCTCCATAGATCAACAAAGATCGTTAGTAAAATAAGTGCAGAGGACCAGAAAGTGAATTCCGGGAATCCTTCGCTGAAAAATATTCTTTGAATAGATTCATGAACAATAAAGATAAATACTCCTATTAATAGAAAAGCTATTATTAGAGAACCAATACTCTCAGCTTTCTCATGACCATATAAATGCTCCTCATCAGGACCTCTAAGAGAAGCTGTT
>CAZFDB010000097.1:0-5323 GCA_964517475.1 uncultured Desulfurococcaceae archaeon
TTCGGGGACTTGGGACTATGGATATTACCATAACCTCGCCTCTTCAGGGCGGTGAGGAGGTTACCGTCGACATCACCTGTTATGTAGAATAGGATATTTAAACCAAGCACTTAACTAGTAGTTCACGCCTCCATGTATTGATCGTGAATCGATCCTAATAGAGTTCTAGTCTGATAAGCTGGAGACCCCGAGTTTGAATTCTGATGGACCTGCATTAATCAGGCTTCTTTTTAGTTTTTCTTGCCCCTGATTTTTCTTGTAGTGAAATATATAGCTATCTTAGCTTTATCTACCGCTTCTCTTGCTTCATCAATGGATACTTCTACTTCTGTATCTGGGTATCGTGCTTCTATGGCTAGTGGATATAGTTCATCGATACTGAGATCATGTAGTTGTTGGAATTCTCGATCTACTTCACTGCATAGATCTATGAGTTGGGATAAATTATGTGTCTTCCCGAAATACTTGCTCTGAAGAATTAGATACGCCTTCAATGCTTTCTCAACGGCTTGTTGTGCGTGGAATACTATGATCCAGGGTTCTTCAACGATCTCGAAGAGCTTCTCAGCTACTCTTAAGTCCGCTAAGGCCTTCCTCAACTATTTCTCAGCGATCTCCTCACTACTCAATACGCTTATCCTCTAGATGAGCGTAGTAAGCGATTGTTCCAACAACATCCTTATATTTATTGTAGTACTCCTCACTAACCACTACCACGTCACAATATATTCCTTTTTTAGAAAGAGACTTGTATATCCGGTACTGCAACCTCCTAATAACATCCCTACTAGGAGAGTCTCTCACAACAATCAGCAAATCCCAATCACTATCCTCTCTATAATCACCTCGTGCCCGCGAGCCGAAAAGTATTATTCTCTTCACCTCAACACCTTCTTCCCGAGATTCACTTGCGACCACATCCTTAATGACCTGCATCTCTTGAGTAACATGAGAACTACACAATTTATTCAACACGTTATTCCATAAATATTATAATGATCCTACTCACTATAATCATCCTCTATAAATACATTATACCTATAGAAACATTTAACCTTACGGAACCATGTTTTTATATAAGCGCGGAAGAAACATAAGCTTTATTCTCTGCTTTGCATATTAAAAGTATGTGGGCTCCCGTAGCATTTAGACTTATGCGGCGAATAATTCATACTCGTATAAAACTTGGTGAAAGGCTTAATATATTACTTAGTTTATATACTGAGTTATGTGTATCAACGGATCAATGAGTGTTATATGCTCTTATTCATATTATGAGGGTTTGGGGTCTGTGGACGGTTAAGTGTAAAATATATGCTGGTGAAAAAGAATGCTGAGATAATGGAGGATTTGTCTAGCATTTTAGAGCTTTGGGGTATTGATCCGAACACTCTTCTCGAGAAGATTATAAGCTATGTGGGTTTTCGCGATGCGGGGTTCAGGGTAGTGGATATATATGAACGTTTTAATGATAAGAAGAATCAGCTGGTTATTGGGTATTTTATTAAAGATTTGTTGGAGTATGAGGTTAAAGTATTTATAGTCTGTGCCGAAGATCCTGTCAAGCTATATGCTGAAATTCGAAGAGAAAAACTTGATTGGCGTGATTACAAGCTATACACTACAGTTAAGTCAACATCTGTGCTTTAGTCCAACTTATCTATTCTATCACGGCTTTCTGAGTTTACAATAAGAAAGCTTAAATTAAATGAAGAAAATCTGCGAAGTTAATTCCCATCTCGTATATGAGAGTTTAGCTATAAGAAAAGCAAACAAATGGAATAATGTCCTCCTACCATTAATTAAGAAGTAAAATTACTAAGGTAAAATTATTAAAGGAACTTTTACTTACCGATACGCCTTTGTACTATATGTCATTATCGTTATGTCGTTATTATCATCTTAAAAATCTGAGGTTCCAGCTACCTCTTTCTTTTACTAGGGTTGCGGGCTTATACTACCTCTTCTCTATTTTGTGGGAGTTCATGATTCTCTTTAAGAGAAAGCTTATTAACGAGATTTTTGGTTTGGAGCGGATATTTTGAGAAGTATTCTCATGAAGTCTTCAGCTGTTCTAGCACTTCTACAGCTTTCTTCCAAGACTCGTATGTTTCTGCCAATTCTGAGGTAACATGTATATCTTGACTCAACTCTGACCAATTAATACATCTTCTAAAATCTTCTCGCACTAGATCTATGTTAAATACTTTAAGAACTAAATATGTAAACAATTCATTGAGTTCTGCGAAATTATGAAAATATGCGAATAATATATCGGGGACTGGCTCAAGATCAAGCCAATCTTTTTCAGCCAAAACTCGTATACCAACCTCGGAGAATCTGAGGTGTGTACGATGTACAGGCTTAGAAAGCTCTATATAATACGACTCCATCTCCTTGAACAATTCATCGTCAATTATACCCCAGTCTTTTAACTGGAGAAGAAGTTTCGTGAATGCGGCTTCAGGGTTAAATTCCCCTAGCTCTTCATCTATTAAGTCAAAGATCTCTGCAGACACTTCGGATCTCTTATCACCTAATCTCTCCCTGAGAAACCTAATTAGTTCAGGATAACTTTTCGCTCCTCCAAACCCCTTAATCTTCAGTAGCTCATTGGCATTTACTCGATATTCAGGAATGGTCAGAAGATCGAATACCACACCTCTAACAACACTCTCCATAGCACTACGCAACTCAATAAACGCCACACTATAGTAGCCTGTAATAGCTGAGAGTAGCGAGTGCTTAAGTAGCATTAAAGCTTCATGATAGTAAAGTATTAGGGCTGTGTGTAAATCCCAGAAATCTTGAGATCTCTCTTCACCACATGACTTACTAGAAGGCATTATTTTTATTATTAACTTCACTGAAGCTACCATAGAATTCGCGACCTCACTCATTATTTCGACTGCATCCCATGTACTATATTCCTCAGGAAGAGACGCGAGACTTCTGTGAAGTTTAGTAAGATGTTCATTAATCAATTTCACAAGATATAATATGAAGTCTATAATGCCAGCTAATTTCCTGAGTTTTTCAGCACTAAATTTATTAGTGGTATCATTCTCGCTCATCTTCATCCATTGATTACTTCTATATCTTATATTATATTATAATTTTTAATGTATCGCCTCGATCAGATCTTTGTAGTTTGTAAGATCATTCTAACTATCCATTTCTAACAGTTCTCTCCACGTTCTATAACATACGTTGAAACTCTACATATATTTTCTAATAAGGATTCACTGACTTTTCTCGGGTTTTCTTCAGCTCCGCCGTAATATTTTCATGACCTTCTATAACTAGAGTGGGAGTGTTCGTGAACTTTACAGGCGTATCCTACACTTTGATGAACAGTAATGCTTATAGTATAGAATTTCCTTGTGTTGAACAAGATTAGTGCCTGAGAGATTAATAAGGGATGATATAGAGGATGAACCTAAAAATGACGAGATTTCTAGGAAGTAGATGAAAATATGTATACTATGTATAGAATGAACTAATTCATAATTTATCCATATTATTGAGAAACTAAGAAGCAACCGGATTTTAGTAGCGTGGGGGTGGAAAGCGGAGTAAGAAGACATGTTGCCTCTCTAAAACCTTTATTGATCACTCTTAGCGAAATTTTCTCTAAAGGAGTGCGTACAGGGCTCATCTCCTTAGGGATTCAAAACATGGTTCTTGATGAGGTTGTGGCTCAGGAGATAATGAGGCTTGCCAAGGAGAGCGGTATTAAAGTTTCCAAACCAGAGGATCTGGTTGTGAGAGATGTGTGCTTAGCAAGATTTCTTGGGCAAATAATTATATCGGTACTAGTGCTAATCCGTGAAAACATCATGCTCCTAGTGGTCTTCGCCTCAGCGGACATATTTTCCTGGGATCCACGGGTTTTATATGCTCAACTCAACACCGATGAGACTCCTCTAACAAGTGATTTAAGGCTGGATTAGAGTAATATACTCTAAGCCACGAAGTGTGCGGAGCGCCCTAGAGAGGAGAACACACAAATAATCATAGTCCTACTTAGTATGGTGTTGGCAATGGCGGTATTTACAGCACCTGCAGTTTCCCGGGTAAGAAGCAGGGGTAGCAACTATCAATAGAAATATAAGTGGGTTTTTATTTTTCAGTCTCTCAATAACTTTGGAGGAATTGATTATTGCTCTGAATTCTTTCATTAAGCAAAGAATCTGTTATGGGATTTATATGGTTCATATGTGGGTTATTATCAAGATTTGTAATGAGGATGCTTCGAAGATAATTGAGGCAGAAGCTCTCGTGGATATGGGTCTGGTATATTTTAGATTGAGAGATCAAGAATATATTAGGTGTAGCGACATTTGAGGTTCTTGAATTAGAAATAGATCCACTCACAGGAAGACTTATAGAGAGAACTCTTCTCTTATACTAATACAGTAATGCAGTGCTGGGATTAATTGATACGTTAGATCTCTTCGTAGAAATATTATTGAGTGTTTATCTAATTAATCATGTTATGGGGGATCGAAGAATTTTACTGATTATATCTGCGGTGTATAGTGATCTGAGTCTCAATAAGCATAAGATATAAAGAATACTTAAGAAACTAAGACTACCCCATTAATATTACCGAGGTATTATTCGGTCTCTAACGAGATCTTATAACGGATTTATTGGAAGAAAGATTACTTTCGTTAATAGACGTTGTGCTCGTATATATATGTTTGATCCTGTTTGTGACACGGTGATCTACTGGGCACCTTAATTATTTCTATAATCGGAATCTATGGATGCTGGAGTTCTAGGATGCAGATTTTTATTGATAATAATCATTGAGTATGAAGTAGATCATTGCTTAACAATACTTAAATTGTGGAGGGATGAATAATTAATTCCAGGGTTTGTAGGTAAATAATGGTTTGTTCAAGATGATGATTATGAGAGAGATCTCTTTTAACGAGTATCTGGAGTATATCTCTAGATATAATGAGATCAGGTTAGAGGATCAAGTTATTGAGTTAAGACCTATAAAGATCAGGCGTTTAAACCCCTTGCCAGAGGAGTTAACAGATATTTCAACAACTGTGTGGAGTTTTCCTAGGAGAGGTTCATGGGCTACTCACAAAGGTGATTATAGAGGGAACTGGGCTCCTCAGATACCTAGGGCTCTGATACTGATGTATACTAAGCCCGGCGAGATTGTACTGGATCCTATGATGGGTAGTGGAACAACACTTATTGAAGCCAAGCTTCTAGGTAGAAACTCTATAGGTGTTGATATAAATTATAATGCTGTGATATTAGCAATTCATAGATTATATTACCTCGAGAAATACCTTGG
>CAZFDB010000098.1:0-5208 GCA_964517475.1 uncultured Desulfurococcaceae archaeon
AGGAGAGAAAATTAAAAGCTATTTATTTCAGAGATGTTTACTGGAGATCTATTGATACTCATAAGGATATAGATGAGGTGTCGAAGGAGATTGAGAAAGTGTTTTCAGAATAAATAATTCGGTGATCTATAGATGAGCGGAGGTGTTAGAAAGGATCTAGGAATTATTTCTCTTCCAGGAGATCCTGGGTATGGGTACAGGTTCAAAGAATTATTTGGATTAAAACTATACAGTGTTCACCAAAGAATATTCCCAGATGGAGAAACCTATATTAGATTAATAGATGATCTGGGTGATGAGAGAAGAGTTCTAGTTATTCAATCAATGTATCCTGAGCAAGACAGAAGATTCTTTGAGATCCTCCAGATCCTAGATATATTAAGCAGTTATGATAAGGAGGTAGAGATATTGATTCTCTACCTAGCCTATGCTAGACAAGACAAAATCTTCCTAAGAGGAGAACCTATATCAGCTAGAATAGTCATGAGATATGTTACTGAGAACGACATGGTTAAGAAAGTGTATGTGGCGGAGCCACACTCGGATTATGTGGTGAGGGAGTTTAGTAAGGTGCACGAAATTGATTTAATAAAGATCATGGGTGAGATATTTCGTGAAAAAAGAGTTTCTGAGAAACCAGTTGTTGTGTCACCAGATCAAGGAGGTGTTGAGAGAGCAAGGATTTTATCAGAGATCCTAGGTACGGAGTACATAGCATTTAGAAAATATAGAGATAGATACACAGGGTCTATAAAAACTGAGGCTCCGGGAAACATAGATCTTGTCAAAGATAGAGATGTGGTGATAGTTGATGATATCTTATCAACTGGGGGGACAATAGCTGAGGTAGCCTCGGTGATGAGGGGTAGAGGTTCAAGAAAAATATATGTTCTATGCGCACATTGTTTATTCGTATCAAATGCCTTTGACAAAGTCTTTGGCGGAGGAGTTGATAAAATATTTTGTGGAGATACTATTAAGAGAGTGATTGATAATCCTCGTATCGAATATCTTGATCTCGCGAGAGATATAGGTAGAATAATATTTTTGAGTAATTAAACAAACACTAAATTAATAATATTACTAGAGATCTGTTATGACCCGATTCTCTGATGAGATCTATCTTGAAGATTATATAACTGCATCTATTAACTCAGTGGAGTTGATACCATTAACATATTATAGACCCGGGGGATTGGCCCTGACTATATACGTATATTCGGGCGAAAAAGGATGTTTCAGTTGTCCTTGGAAAGAGTATTATGGGAGTAGAAAATCATTTGATCTCAGAGACATATCCATTACGAAGATAATTAAGAGATACAATGAGTTAAGACCAGATCTCCTATTCTTCTCAGGGGGAGATCTTCTTAGCAAGAAAACCGGTGCTGATCTAATAGTTGCGTTAAAGAAATATGGAGTAGATATAGGTGTTAAGCATAATGCATCGATGGTAATTAGTGATAGAAGTGTTTTCGAGAATCTTGACGCGATATTAATTGAGGTTAATTCATTAACGGATCTCGGTAAAATATCTAGGCTTATAGAATCTATTAAGAAGAGCACGTATATCGAGATCTTGGTTGATGATATCGGTGAAAATATTAGTGAGAGATTACTATTCACGGTATGGGTCAAGGATCTGTGTAGATTAGGGAGTTTCGCAATAGGATTCTATATGGCTGATAAGAGTGAGCGTTTTATTGAGAGCTACTCAAGTCTTCTACAAAAATTCTGTGAAAATAAATACTATGTGATTACCTCACATCACAAATACATTCCCGAAACCATAAATTGTTTGTATTGCGGAGCATCAGTGGGTAGAAGAATTGATGGTGTTGTTATTAAGAAACTTGTGAATGATGATAAGTGCCCGAAATGCGGATCCAAGATATTTTTCGGTGGAGAAGTTAAGAGAATTTCTCGTAAAATAATATTTACCCGGATCATAATATAGATCCCTCTACATATAATATGGATCTTTTGAGAACAATATATTTTATGAAATAACTATTTATTTTAGAGAGACTAGATATGGTTATTAGATACAGAATCGAGTCATCTGTGATTAGAGACCCCTACACAGACGTGAATAGTTCTCTTAGAAAACAGAAGTATCATTTAATAGGAGGACACTCAGCTGTTAAGAAATGTTTATGGACTCACAAAGTTCTCATGGACAACATGTATTGCTACAAAGGTAAGTTCTATGGTATTGATAGTCATAGATGTATACAAGCATCAGTATCTACTCAGTGGTGCTGGAACGCGTGTCTCCACTGCTGGAGGATTAGACCAACTGATATATTAGAGAACTGGGATGAGACCAGACTACCTGAGATAGATGATCCTGAGTTTATTGTTGAGATGAGTATTGTTGAGCATAGAAGAACTGTATCAGGTTACAAAGCTCATGGTGTGCCAAGTGAGAAAATTGCGGAGGCTATGGATCCTAGGCATGTAGCGATTAGTCTCACAGGAGAAAACACATTGTATCCAAGACTTGGAGAGTTAATAAGAGAGTATCATAAGAGGAATATAACAACTTTCCTAGTTACGAGAGCTATTAGACCAGATATTCTAGCTAATCTTGATGAGGAGCCTTCTCAACTATACATTTCTCTTGAAGCGTATGATAAAGAGACCTACGAATACTTCAACACGCCTCTGGTCCCGAGAGCGTGGGAGAAAACTCTGGAGACAATTGAGATACTTCCTAGTTTCACATGCCCAACAGTTTATAGAATAACTGCTGTGAGGAATTGGAATATGAATGAGAAAGCTGCCGAGGGATTCGCGAAATTAATAGATCTTGGGCAACCAACATTTGTTGAGGTGAAGGCATATATGCATGTAGGGACATCCACGTACAGGTTAAGTAGAGATAATATGCCTACTCACGATGAGGTAAGGAGATTCGCTGAGCTGTTATCCAGGATCACTGAATACAGAATTGTTTCAGAGAGTAAGCCGTCTAGAGTTGTTCTATTATCAAAACTTGATAAACCATTAGTAAGACATGGAAATGCACCTGTGAATTGGTGGGATCCTGACTTAACAGACTTCGATGAATATATTAGTGAAAGTGTGTATGGGGAGATAATAAGCAAATAACTCTTATTCCACTATGAACTCTGAGAAGTAATTTTTCTCAGAATCACTATATTTACCTGAACTGTGGCTTCACTAATAGTGTTTCCTCTAACAAACTTCCTCTTTCTCAAACCTTTCTCCTTAGGTCTGAAACCAGGTGGTTGGCTTAATAAAACATATCTCTTACCCGGACCCGGCAGAGTAGGCAGCATTGGGGCACCAGCATAGTCGCTTCCTCCAGTTATCATGAGGTTATGCCCTGGCAACCCGACCAATCCTCCCTCTATCACATCACCTATTTTATAACCATATAGTCTTCGAGCTTTATCTGATGAGAGTGTTATTTGATAAGACTTTGCTCGTGCCACCTCACCAATAATTCGCTCCTCACCAAATTTCTCTCTCATGAAAGTGGCCGGTATCTTGATCTCGAGACTATCTACATCTTCCACCGATGCTATCTGCAATGTGAAGTTGACTTTCTCATTGTTACTCCTCCACACTCTAGCGCTTAATACTCCTAGCTCAGGTCTCAATATATCACGTACGATCTTTGGGATCTTGGCTCTCATTAATCTTCTACCACTCTTCTCCTCATCACCGTAGGGTAGAGAAGGATCTCCTACTAAGATAACCTTTAACCACTTCTCCTCCTTCGCGTCAGGATCTGAGATGACTATCTTGATCTCAGGCATTATATGTATCCTATACATAGTAATCTTAGATGCTTATAAGTAAGTGATATGACTAATCAAATCATCTCGTGATCGGAGTAGTTGTATGAACTCCTAATTCTTCTGAGGGTAAGAAGTATAAGTAGTATGAATAATAAGAAGATCACGAGTGATAATCCAAGAATCGTTAATGGATCACCTTTCACAACTATTGGTACTGGACCAATAATCACTATACCCACACCACCACCTGACAAGTCCAAGGACATTAAAATTCCAGCTATGATAATGAGTAGTCCTATGAATATGAGTAGTGTCCCTATCATGAATAGATACTCTTTATCCATACCGATTAAGAATTATTGAAAAGAGCTAATTTTATTTTAACTCTCTTGTTTAACAGGATTTATTAATAGACCGACTCCAGAGATCTCTGCCTCAATGACATCTCCGTCTCTCAAGTATCTCTTACTTGAATGACCCACACCACTAGGTGTTCCTGTGGCGATGAGATCTCCTGGTAATAATGTTATGCCTTGTGATATCTCCTCAATAATATCTTCTATACCGAAGATCATCTCAGACGTCTCTCCTCTCTGTCTAACTTCTCCATTTACTCTTAGCTCAAGTCTCAACTTATATGGATCATAGATCTCTTCTTTGGTTACGAGGTATGGTCCTACAGGAGTAGATTTATCCATACTTTTACCATGCAACCAATCAAGTCCTAACCCCTCGGATCTTCTCATTTGCCAATCTCTAAAACTCATATCATTAAAAACAGTATATCCTGCAACATAATCCAAGGCGTCTTTCCTAGAGATATACTTACCTCTAACCCCTATAATAACACCTAACTCAATCTCATGATCAGCGGCTGAACTAATCTTAGGTATAAGTATAGGTTCTCTATTACCTATCAAAGCCGTCTTAGGTTTCATAAATATGTAGGGTCTACTAGGCTTTGGTCTACCCGTCTCCTGTACATGAGATATGTAGTTTAGAGCAATACAAAATATCCTCTGATTACTCGATGTAATAGGGTAGTACATAATCTCATTTTCGTCATATGTTATATTAGGTTCATCAACACGACCCCTCCCAAAAATAGATAGTATATCCTCAACTATTTTATTCGCATATTTATCCCCGAGGAACTCACCGAGGTCATAGAACCAATGAGGCGGTGTAGTTTTATAAAAATACTTGTAGCTTTCTACTAAATCAATGATTCTGTTCTGCATATATACCCCGAGACGAGGAGTATCTCTCGGTGTAGGGGCGAAGTAGACAATTTTCAATAGAAACACCTCTAATAACTCTTATGAAAACAATATATAATTTGTTGTATTGTCATGAATTTAGAATATATTAGATCAATCAGTTGAAGATCTTATTAGTACTCAATTGATCCGGTAAAATGAATACTTGAGTATGAAAG
>CAZFDB010000099.1:0-5177 GCA_964517475.1 uncultured Desulfurococcaceae archaeon
CAGATTGTATTATTTATAGATACTCATCAGATATTTTATTAATCATTGATATGAACTGATCTATGTTTCTCGCCACACCAAATCTCTTAATATCTAACGAAGACCTTAGTTTATCCGACATAAATCTTCTGTCTCCCAACACTATCAATGCTCTATCAACTGAGCTTCTAACAGATCTCCCAATAGCCTGCATCGTTCTAATATACGCCTCATTGTTAAATAATATTTCTCTGAAGAGATCCTTGCTCAATTTCTTGGATCCTTTCTCAACAAGAATATTCATATAATCATCAGGTTGAGGATACGGTACACCTGCCACGAAGACTCCTTTGACAAGTGAGGCTCCTTCTCTAACGAATTCTACTCCCTCAGAAATCTTTCCACCGGCAACAATATGTAGAATTGAGTTAGGGTTTCTCACAACATATTCGTTTGCTTCCTCATATGTTGTTTTCGGATTCTCAACAAAATCGTTTTCTAGAGATGATAGACACGAGATAATATTTCTCATAAAATCATAGCTTGGGTAAACAATTATTTTTAAACCATTGATCTCTCTGAAAACCTCGATGTATTTTGCATATAATCTATACATAATCTCCCCACGACTCTGAAACCTCGACGATAACTCTGTCACAATAATAATCGCCATATTATCCTGTGGCTTCCAAGAAAGATGATTTAATGCGTCTACATAATCAACATTTTCTAAACCAATTAATTCTCTCACTAACTCAGCTGTGGGCGGTGTCCCTGACATCATAAGGATCTTCTTATACACGCCCAGAACCTCCCCAATAACACTGTGATCAACTGCTGATACCTGGATCATAACTTTATCATCTGATTCTCTCAATGAAAACATCTCATACCTAGGATCATTGAGAAGTGAGAGTGCTGTAGCGATCTTCACTAGACGCACTCTCTTAGACACTGCTTGTTCAATACCTCTACTCTCTAGAAGCTCCATAAATATTCTTCTCTTAACCTCCAACGCAGATTGTGTTAATATATCTATTATCTGAGGATCTAAACCCACCTCTTCTCTAGATATATGCCTCAGTTGATTAGAGACTGATTTTTTTGTAGCGAGTTCTCTGAGTCTCATGAGTAACTCGGTGATTAAATTACCTCTACCTAAATAAAGATTCACTTCATCAATTGATCTATCAATATCTCTCGTACTAAAATCCTCGGAGAAAACTCTTGATGGTATAGTTAGCATATGAGCCTCATCTATAACCAATGAATACTCCGAAGGATCCTTCTCCTCAAAAACCACCCCGAATAATTCCGGATCCATCGCGTATGGGTATGTAGCCACCACATAACTTGACTCATTTGCTAATTTCGATAGGGAGAAGAATGGGCAGGCATTTAATTCATTAATGATCCTGGTAATTATCTTATTAGGAAGATCCTCTTGAGAAACTACGTAGAATACCTCCTCAGAAGAAATCTTTCTAGTATTACTATAGTAAGGGCATTTACCCAAGGATCTTAGCAATTGACAACTCAACCAGAAATCCTCAGGATCAATATTCTTCTCTCTCAAAAGAGGACACATTCTATGAGCCGAGAAAATAAATGAGTACGCGAAACCTCTCCTCCTAATATATAACTTCCTAAGATCTCTTATGACTGGCTGAACCTCATTCCTAGTTCTCACACTATGAATAATAGGAGGATCAGTTAACATAGATGCTATAGCAACACTAGTCTTACCAAAACCAGTTGGGGCTCTAAAAATAATTGTTTTTGCCCCGCCTCTAAATCTCTCGTAGATATCCTCAATACTCTCTTTCTGACCCTCTCTAAATCTCTCGTATGGAAATAATTCAGACAATCCTACTCAACATATAAGTGGTGTTGAGAATATATTTTCTTGATGTAATTATTTAATTGAATGATGTATTTGCCGAGTTCTGAGAAATGATGATCGAACCCCTGACTGAGAGCGTTATAATCTACTCACATAATAAGTTCCTGGGTAGAAATGAATAGTGTGACTGAGATAGCTGAGAAGATCCTTAGGAAGTACCCATTATGTGATAATTGTTTAGGGAGATTATTTGCTAGATTAGGTAGAGGATTAACAAATGATGCTAGAGGAAGAGCTATTAAAACTGTTATTCTAATGAATCTATTCACGAGATATAGTGCGTCGGAAAAAAACCGGTTAATTAGTGAATTGAGAGAATTTGCTTTGAGAGGAGGAGAACCTTTTAAAACAACACTCGAGAAATTAACTGGTGAGAAGATCTCTGAGGAGAAATGTTTTATATGCGGATCATATATAAGAGATTATTTCAATGAGTACTCAGAGAGATCAGTGAGAATACTCGAGAGAGAAGGTTTAAGAAAATTCCTCATAGGAGTATCTGTGCCTAATGAAATTATTGGGAGAGAGGAGAGTATAGCGAGGGAATTTAGAATAGATTCTTGGGAGAGTATAAAGAATGAGTTGAAGAGAGAGATTGGTAAAAGAATACGTGATAAAGGATATTCTCCAGATTTCGAGGATCCTGATATCGTGATCATAATTGATATAGGTACTGGAGCAATTGTATCCACCTATCCCTCAGCACTCTATCTATTGCGAGTAGCTAAGTTGGAGAAGGGTTACAGGCTAAGGAGAGCAAGTGGTTCTCTGGAGAATCTATTGATTGATAAATTAAGTGTTTATGAACCCTCCTACATAAAACTTCATTTATTAGCTAGGGATAGTAGGAACTATATTATTCGTGAACCAGGTATATACGCTGTTTTAGAGATCCATTCACCTAGGAGAGGCAAGCCGCCTGTTGAGGAATTAAGAGGAGTATTAAAGAACTTATATCCATTTAAGATAGAGGTTATTTCAAGAGTTTCTAAGAAGGATATTTATGAATTATCTCAGAGATTAACTAAGATTGTCTATGAGATCAAGTTAACACCTAGAGGAACAATAGATCTTGATAGGATCGAGAAGATCATGAGTGAGAGTAAAGGAACAATATACATAACTCAGATGACACCAAGTAGATTTCTAGATAAATTAGGTGAGAGAATTAGAAGAGGTCAAGTAGTGATCAGAGAATATAAATATGAGAATGGTTTTATTAGAATAATTGTTCAATTAGACAAGCATTTATTCCCCGAGGAATTCGTCTCAGGAGATAATGGTAGGACTGAGCCATGTCTAGCAAGTATCTTGGGTATTGAACTGGAGATTAATGAGATATCGATACTTGACATAATCTAGTTTATTTTATTGAGAATATATATTTCTTCTCTTAAAGATATAGACTATTATTATTGTTTGAATAATTAGGTTTGCCACGGAGAAGTATATGTATATCAAATCTATTTTTATGATACCCATAAAATACTCTATCATCAATGCTGAAGAAGCGGTTGGCGGGAGTAGTGCTATGAACCTATAATTATCCGGAACCAATGTAGCTGGGTAGTAGACTGGTGGGAAAACACTTAGCCCCAAGCTAAGAACTGTTGCTAGTGGCCAAACATGTTTCTCTGTTTTAAGAAATGTTGATAATAGAAATACGAATAATGATACGCTCACCCAGAGAATTATTGTTAAGATAATAATTAGTCCTAGAACATAGATGCTTCTTAAAATATTTAATATATACCCGATCAATATGAAAAGCGATAGTGATGGTAGAGCCCAAATATACGCTGATAGAGCTAGTCCTAGAACATATGCCCATGGAGACCTTGGAGTAGCTATGAACATGTCCTGTAGTTTTAGATTGAATCTGTACCATATTATATCAGCAATTAAACCATATCCTGACGCAGCCATAGACATTATTAAACCACCGATGAACGCGAATATCACAGCATCTTCTCTACCTATGAGGTATAGGAGGAATACATATGATACTGGTCCTAGAGTAAATGCTATGAACCACATAGGGTTATTCATCAAGGGCACGAATCCGTTGAATAATCCTAGTACGGCAACAGATCTTAGTTCATTAAATATTTTCTTCTTCATATTCATCCCATTCACCTCCAATGATTAATAGATCTCCTATAGAGACAGGTCTGAACCTACTCCTAAGACCCTCGCGGAGTAGAATTGATGAGAGTTTCTCGAGATCCCCATGATCCTTGATATAGGCAACAACAATATTTCTTAAGAAAACTACTTTATCCGAGTACTTCTCAATTATCTTCTTAACATCACTCGAGTTATTGCCTATGTATATATCTACTGCGCTCGTGAAACCAATCAATGATTTAATATCTCTAACGGTGCCTTGAGCAAATAATCTTCCCCTGGATAAAGCCACCACATAGTCACTGACAGCCTCGATCTCGTCTGGGTTGTGACTCGAGACAATAATTAATCTACCTCCTCTCCTCAGAGAATCAAGTGATGCCCAGAAATTTCTTCTAGCAATCGGGTCAAGTCCTGATGTAGGCTCATCCAGGAAAACTACTTCAGCATCAGATGCTAGTATAGCTGATGCAACAACTCTTTGTTGCATTCCATAGGATAATTCCGAAGCTCTCTTATCCTTGACTTGGTAAAGATCCATTTTCTTGAGAATATCCAATGTTCTCTCCCTAGCCTCTCTATAACTAAACCCTCTGTAGAGGAGGTAGCTAATTACAAATTGATAAGGTGTAGAGAAACTTGGCGATACCGCTGCCTGAGGCATAAAAGCAATTAACTCCTTAACTCTATGTGGTTCATTAACAACATCTATCCCCTTCACATAGGCTTCTCCGGAGGTTGGTTTCAGAACACTTGCTAAGATCCTTAGAAGAGTTGTTTTACCGGCTCCATTAGCACCTATTAATGCCACTATGCCCTCCGAAGGTGTTTTAATAGATACTCTATCTAGTGCCTTGACCTCCCCACCATAGATCTTTGTTATATTATTGGTTAATATCATATTGATCCACCTACTAATATTTTAGATCCATTCTAATCAAATGATCTTAATACATTTATCAGTGACTGAGACAGTTAACCTATAATATATTTGTAAGAGAGAAAATAAGCTCAGACCAGATCCTTATATTGGGCATCTAGTGAATCTCACACTATCATCATATGCTGAATCCAGCTTAACTCTACCAATAACGACTCCTCCTATCTCACCAGAGTATCTAGTCAAGATCCTTATGATCTTCTCAGAAGGCCTTATCTCATCAAGTAT
>CAZFDB010000100.1:0-5170 GCA_964517475.1 uncultured Desulfurococcaceae archaeon
CAGCAGGGAGAGGATTCATAGCATTGGCTAACGTAGCTTTCAGCAACTGGAATCCTTTAACAGCCATCGTTGGTGCATTAATATTTGGTTTCTTCGATGTATTATCACTGTATATTCCTATTAAGCTGAGTTTAATATATGGTGTGATATTTTCGTCGCAGAATTATTTATTTTTAACAATTCCTTACGTAGCTACAATAATTGTTGTAGCTATTATTTCAAGAAGAATTAGGATGCCTAGGTCTCTTGGTCAACCATATATTAAAGAATGATTCCTTAATCACTCTTTTTCACGAGGTCTCTCTCTGAAATCAATTATAACGTATGTATTCTCAGGAATACTCTCACCTGGTTTAATTACGTAGAGATATTTCTCTAACCCTAATTTAAATAATTTCTTGGCAATGCTTACGAGAGATGATTTTATAATAAGTCTCCTAGGTCTCTTAAGAACCACATGGTCTCCTGGACTAAAAGTTATTTTAACACCTTTCATCAGGGGGTGGTAATAAATATTTGTTTTCTTCGCACGAGATATCTTATCCTCAATAAATATTCTCTCCTCATCAGACAATACTCCTCCAATGAAAACATTTCTTGTCTTAAGCTCATCCCATGTATCTATACTTAATTGATGAGTTTTAACACCCGGGAATCTTTTCTTCAATGTATATACTAATAAACCAAGTCTCTCAGCAACCATAGCCATAGCAAGTGAACTTAGAGAATCTCCTAAAACAAGTATATTATTCATCACATCTCTAGCTACTCGATACGCAACACCTACTTCATATAGCAATGCTGTCTCTGGTCTATTGATCAATTGCTCCCCTAAATCCACCATAGCCTCAATCTCCGCCGGGCATAGTTTACATAGAGGGTGTTCAAGATCTATTTCATACACACCTATCTTACCCACGACACTCTCACCTGATATATATGTCTCAGCAATCCTGCCAACACCGACTCCCTTAGTTAATCTCGTGCCGAGATCCTGTGGAATAGATACATAGAAGTTTCTACCAAGAACATTTCTTCTTCTAAGATCAAGACTTTTGGCCTCAATCCATCTCCTCTGACCCAGGTCTAGGCAGAGCATAAGGATCACCTATAATAATCACGTAGCTTTATATAACCAAGTGATTCTCCAGCCTCGATACACCATATAGCAAGGATCTTAGCAATCATATTAACCGCTGTTTCAGGATCTATTTTTGTTCCCAGGTATTTCTCAATAGTCTCTTGAGCCGCGGATGGATCTATTCTATCCACAAATCTCTTAGTTAATAGATCTATTACAGTACCAAGATCTTTTGAAACAGAATTCTCCGCAATAACCCTTAGATAATAGAGATCCTCTGAATTAAAAATAATTTTATCAGGAGAAACACCTCTTCTCAGAGCTGTTTCATAATAAATCTTTAACAAATTATAATCTCCTCCAAGTTTACCGGTAGCTAGCAAAGGCTTCCATTTACTCTCATGAGTATCATGGTAATTACTAGTACTACTAGACAAGGAGTATTACCTAAGTAACCTCATTGGTGGTAAGAGAATATAAAATATTATTCATAATATCATTAACCAAGCACTAAATCTTTTTTAATAAAACTATGTAGTGCCCCGGCGTATCATTTATATGGGGATGAAATCTTATGCCAAGATCCTCATAAGCATTTGAGGAGATCCTCCTAATATACTCAGGCATCTCAACCAATTCAAATAACTTCTCTTTATCAACAAATCTTTTTATCAACTCCTCATTCTCATCATAGGTGATGGAACATGTTGAGTAAACAACGAAACCACCTCTTCTAACAATTCTATGAGCCTCTCTGAGAAATTGCTCTTGGTATCTTACTAGAGATATGAGATCGTTTCTATTCTTCTTATCATAGATCTTTGGTCTAACACCAGTTGAGGTGCAAGGAGGATCCAGCATAATCTTATCAGCTACTAAACCAGGGAAATCAATACTTAAATACCTTGAATCCGCTACACGAACCTCTATCTTATCTCCGTAGCCAAGTCTCTCAAAATTCTTAATCATCTCATTAACTCTTTTTCTAGAATGATCAATGGCTAGGATCCTTGCGCCACCACCAGATAACTCAAATAAATGCCCTGTCTTCCCACCCGGAGCAGCACACATATCAATTATAAAATCGTTTTTCTCAGGAGCTAAAAGCCTCGAAGTAATCATTGATGGTAGAGACTGTGGATAGATTAAACCTCTTCTCCAAATCTCTAATTCTCTTACTGGAGGAGCTTTATACAAGTTCTTGAATGTTTTGATAAATAATCCTCTTCTATTCTTCACAGCCTCTTCGCAGGAGATCTGAGCCTCACCTTCTGCTAAAGCGATCATGTTCTCAGAGTACACGGTGACAAGCGAGCCTCTTTTAATATCCCTATCACAATGAACTACACCAGGTGAGTATACTTCGGCTCCCATCATAATTGATTCGGAGGCTCTCTTATCAACAATTACGCTGAGACCATGATCACTTATTTTATTAGGTCCGTCCACTAGAAGATATACAGCCTCCTCAATAAAAGGATCCGGGTAGGCTTTAACGTCTTGTTCCTTTAATATCTCTAGTAGCTCTTCTCTACTGATCCTCAGAGTATTTACACGGAGATACAATCTCTTAGGAGGTGTTAGGAGTGCTGAGAGGACATTTAATAATTCATTACCATAGATCTTCTCAATAGATCCTAGAATATATTCGTCGTATACGAGTCTACGCTTGATCTCATCAGGATCCGTATTCATTCCACGTTTCTATGTATTATGAAGAGATAAAAAGATAATCATTTATAGATATAAGGAACCTCATCTATCAAATAATGATCCTCGAATTCGTTAAGGATTTCATCTCCTCTCTTCTCTACCGAGAGGATATGGTTTAGGTAAATACTCTATCCCTGGTCTATACTGAAGAGCTTGTGGATATAGATTCATTAATTCATATACTTCGGGAGGAATATTAGTATTCATATTTAATCCTAATTGCTTGATTTCCTCAGCTGTTATTGTGTAGTCATGAGTATATCTACCCTCAGTTAATATCTTCGCTATCTCCATAGCTTTCTCGGCACCGACTTTATCCTTAAGTAATCTTATTATTAGTTCCTGTATCTCAGCGATTGCTTTCTCAGCAACATCTGCTAATGCGAGGAACTCATCTCTTGCACTACTACCCTTCATCTTAGCTATCTTGACGAGACTAGGTGCCGGTATACTACGTTCCCCATAGGTATCTGAGGATCTAGTGGTCCTAGAACTGCGTCAGGATCCATGATGATTTCATCGGCCGCTAAAACAATTAATGTTCCACCACTCATTGCGTAATGAGGAATAATCACGACCTTCTTCCCAGGATGCTTCTTGAGAGCCATAGCGATTTGTGAAGCAGCTAAAACCAATCCACCAGGTGTGTGGAGTATCATTGCTATTGTTTGATTAGGTGGAGTAGTTCTAATAGCTCTTATAACAGCTTCTGAATCCTCGATATCAATGTATCTATAGATAGGGATCCCTAGAAAACCGATTCTCTCTTGCCTATGAATCATCGTAATAACTCTCCAACCATACTTCCTCTTAATATCCTTAATCAACCTCATCTTAGCACTCATTAGACTTCTTACCTGAAGCCCATTATAGATAAGTAAAACAAAAACAAATTTTAATAGAGAATTTATTAGATCAAGAAAGCGCCGGGGACGGGATTCGAACCCGTGCAGGGGATCTTTCCCCTAGAGGGTCTCGAGCCCTCCCCCTTGGACCGCTCGGGCACCCCGGCTCCAAATAATTATATTAGATTATATGGTAAAATTTTAAAAGCATCGGTCTCTTACTGGAGTAGTTCATGGTCTATCTCTCAAGATCTACTCTCTTGGAGAAATTGAGGAAGGTTATTGATATTAACTTATTTTCTTTTAATGCTATTATAGTGTCTTCTCCTATTAGTATAGATTCCTCGGGTTCCTCGTTTTCTGACGCGAAGTAGAGGTACAGGATATCATTTTGTTTATCATATTCGATCCATAGATTCTTCTCTATATCTTCTATAAAGATCTTTTTTAGACGGTGCTCTTCACCTAATATTTTGATCACCTCTGATCTTGTCGAGGATCTTCTTAGTTGGGGCAATACTCTTTGGGTGATTAGCTTTTACGTAATCGAGTCTCCCAATAGACGTGTTCCGTGGTGATGACTTGATTTTGCTAGGGTCTTTATATGCTGTCTCGGCTATCTCGATCAATGCATCAGCATATTTATCTATAATCTCCCTAGGCTCTGTCTCTGTGAACTCGATCATGAGTGCTTCATCTACTATTAATGGGAAATACATTGTGGGTGCATGAAATCCTTTGTCTAGCAGTGCCTTAGATATATCCTCGGCTGATACACCTGTCTCCTGAAGAATCTTTTTGGCGCTGAGAACTAATTCATGTTTTCTAGGTCTCTCAGGATCATATGGTAATTGATAATAAGGTTTTTCAAGGATTCTCTTAATAAAATAATTAGTATTTATAATAGCTACCTCACCAACTTCTCTTAAACCCTCAGCTGATAATGCTGATATGTATATAAAGGTTCTCACCACAGGTATGATATTTCCGTAGAAAGCCGATATTCTACCAATACACTTCTCACATCTATAATCCCAGTAGTATCTAGATCCATTAAACTCTATGAGAGGTCTAGGTAAGTAATCAACTAATGAACCCTTAGCACAAACAACTCCTCCACCAGGACCACCACCGCCGTGAGGTGATGAGAATGTTTTGTGAAGATTGAGATGAACAATATCGAAACCCATATCACCTGGTCTAGAGATCCCTAATATACCATTTAGATTAGCACCATCATAATACAACAAACCACCCACTCTATGGATCGCATCTGCTATCTCCAATATATCCTCTTCGAAGATCCCTAGTGTATTAGGATTCGTCAGCATAATACCCGCGGTCTTACTAGATAAAACACTCTTCATAGCCTCAAGATCCACGGTACCCTTCGATGAAGTAGGTATTCGAATAACTTTGAAACCAGCCATTGCAGCACTCGCTGGATTAGTACCATGTGCTGAGTCTGGTATAAGCATCTCATCTCTATTCTCCCCCTTATCTAAGTGATATTTTCTTATCATGAGTGCAC
>CAZFDB010000101.1:0-5114 GCA_964517475.1 uncultured Desulfurococcaceae archaeon
ATACTAGGTCTTCATCTCGAGGGCCCCTACATCAACATTGAGATGAGAGGAGCCCAGAACCCTGAGGCTATTAGAAGAATCGATCTTAAGGAGATAGATGATTACATCAAGGCTTCTAAGAATAGGATCAGGATAATAACACTTGCACCAGAGACTTATGGGGGCTTAGACACTATCCCTGAAATAGTTAAGAGAGGTGTGATTGTGAGCATAGGACATAGCAATGCTTCATATGAGATTGCATATGAGGCTTTTAAAAGAGGGGCTAGTAGAGTTACTCACATATTTAATGCTATGAGAAGATTCCATCACAGAGACCCGGGCATAGTGGGGGCTGCCTTAGAGAATAGTAACGTGTATATAGAGTTCATACCTGATCTTATTCATCTCGCACCACCAATCGTTAAATTAATTATTAGGTTTATTGGTAGAAGAGCCGTGGCTGTGACAGACTCTATTTCAGCAACTGATCTTCCCGATGGAGTATATGATCTGGGTGGGCTACGCATCGAGGTTAAGGATAGAGTAGCTAGATTGCCTGATGGAACATTAGCTGGGAGCACACTAACTATGATAAGAGCGCTCAAGAATATATACTTCCTCGGCTTCCCTCTAGAGAAGGTTTTAGCTACATTAACGCTGTACCCAGCGAGATCTGTTAATGAATACAGTGTGGGGTGCTTAAACCCAGGTTGCAGAGGGGATATAGTGTTGCTTAACAAGGATCTGGGTATAGAGAAGGTATTCATTAATGGAGAAGAGATCAGTTTATGACTTTGTTATGTGAAGAATATGTCTGAGTTAAAAAGAGACGGTGTTCTAGTAATAGCTGATTGGGATGCTGATGGAGCAGTCGCTGCAGCAACGATTATTTATTCTCAGAAATATAGTTGTATCTATCCTCTGAAGAAATGCCTAGACGTTGATCTAAGACCCTCAGAACCCTTCGGCGCATTTATGAGTCTTGGCAGTACTGTCTGCTACGATGCTCTTGCTATACTAGATATACCTGTTATAAAGATCTCTTACGAATACTTAAGAGACTATAGATCTAGATGTGGTGGTACAAGGATCATATACGTGGATCATCACATGTCCACGCATAAGGAATTACATAAATTTATAGATCTTGTTGATGAGCCTTTGATAGGTTATACTCCTACTTCAAAGATTCTATATGATAAAATTCTTCTCGAGGGAGCCAGCAGGAATCCTAGGCTTGAGAAATTTGTTCTAACTATATATCACATGGATCAAGGGCTTAGAGTACCTCCTGAACTAAGGAATATTATGAGGCTACTAGCTAGCATATCCAAGTACATGGCTAATAGAAAAGATGAGTCGTTATGGATCAAAGTTGTGGAGTGGTTAGCACCGAAATATATTCATTCATCCCTGGATCCTGACGCGATACAAAAAATGATCTCTTTAGCTGATGAGTTAGATAAGGAATTGAAGATCTATGCAAATGAGCTAGCTATATCTGCTCAGAAAATAGGGTTATTCAAATATGTTGATGCTAGGAGGAGATGGCGTAGGAAGGGAGCTTCTTCTCTAGCATCAGCTCTCTACAGAATCTTTAGAACACCGATCATAGTATTAGTCTCTGATCCTCATGAGAAAGATAAGGTGATCCTCGTAATAAAATATCCGGGGAAAGCATATAAGGTGGCTGAGTTGCTTGATAAGGGGAAATTAATTGAGAATATTGGTGGACATCCCTCACTCGTGGTTGTTAAACTTCGTGTGGATAACCTGAGTAAGGCATTGAATACGTTGAGAAGTATTAGATATATAGATTAATTACATCTTCTTAACATGACTTTTTGTTTTTAAATTATTTATACACAGAATATTTGATGGGTACATGATGATTAGTGGAGACTATACATGGTCTCCTCCAAAAGATCTTGTTAATAATGCTAATATCACGAAATTCCTAGAGAAACAGGGTCTTGGTAGCTACAAAGAATTTGTTAAGAGAAGTGTTAAGAACATAAGATGGTTCTGGAGGATCGCTCCAGATCTAGTAGGTGTTGAGTGGTTCAGAGAATTTAGAGAGGTTCTCGATATTTCAAGAGGTGTTGAGTGGGCGAATTGGTATATCGATGCTAAATTAAATGCTGCCTATAATGTCTTAGATAAACACGTGAAGAGTGGTTTGGGTAGTAAACGTGTTTTTATATGGGTTGGTGAAGATGGTTCTGTGAGAGATTACACCTATGGTAAATTGAAAGAAGAAGTTGATAGATTCGTTTCATTTCTTATTTCACATAACGTTGGTAGAGGTGATGTAGTGTCTCTATACATGCCTATGATGCCTGAGGCTGTTGTAGCTATGATAGCTACCCTGAGAATAGGTGCTGTGATATCCCCGATCTTCTCGGGGTTCAACCCACCCTCAGTTGCTGATAGACTACGTTTATCTGAGTCTAAAATCGTGGTGACTGTAGATGGTTATCTTCGTAGAGGAAGAGTGATTGAGCTTAAGAAAAACACTGATGAATCAATATTATTAGCAGATTTAAGAAATGTTAAGACTGTTGTTGTTAAGAGACTCGGTATAGATATACCATGGAATGATGAGAGAGATATATGGTATCATGAGATAATGAGTAGTTATAGTAGATCAGATTATATTGCTGAAATGGATCCTAATGATCCCGCACTTCTATTATTTACATCTGGGACCACAGGCAGACCTAAAGGAGCCGTCATAAGTCATGTGGGAGCCGTACTTAAACCCGGACTTGAACATTTCATTAATCTAGATATTAAAGATAATGATCTGTTGTGGTGGATCAGTGATATAGGTTGGATGATGGGTCCTTGGCAGATCCTAGGTTCACAACTACTAGGAGCATCTCATTTAATGATTGAGGGAGCAATTGATTATCCACCAGATCGTGTGTGGGCGATAATTGAGAAGTTTAGGGTGACGCATCTGGGGTTCGCTGCAACAGCTGCCAGGATCCTGAGATCTTATGGAAATAAATATGTTGAGACGCACGATCTATCTAGTTTAAGAGTGTTCGGGAACACTGGTGAACCAATTGATCCGGAGACGTGGTGGTGGGTTATGAGAGATGTTGGGGAGCTGAGGAGACCATTAATTAATTTATCAGGAGGGACTGAGGTCTTCGGATGCATAGTTCTACCTAGTGTAGTGACTGAGTTAAAACCATCTACTCTCTGGGGACCGGCACCTGGGGTTGATGCTGATGTATTTGATGAAAACGGCAAACCTGTTAGGGGTGGCGTGGGTTATCTAGTGGTTAAGAAACCTTTTCCATCAATGACACGGGGTCTATGGAAAGATCCTGAGAGATATATCGAGACCTACTGGAGTAGATTCACAGGAGTATGGTACCATGGAGATTGGGCCTACATAGATTCTGAGGGGTATTGGTATCTGCTTGGTAGAGCCGACGATGTTATTAAAACTTCAGGTATGAGAATAGGTGCTGCGGAGCTTGAAGGAATCTTAAATACTCATCCCATGATTGCTGAGAGTGCATGTATAGGTGTTCCACACGAGATGAAGGGAGAAGTCATATACTGCTTCGCGAAAGCGAAGCAAGGCGTTGCCCTGGATCCCTCTGAGACAGAGAGGGAATTAAAAGAGCTTGTTATGAGTAAATTAAGCAAGGTTTTTGTTCCTGAGAAAATATTTATTGTTGAGGATCTTCCTAGGACAAGAAGTGGTAAGATTATGAGGAGAGTGTTAAGAGCTATTATAACGGGGTCAGGGCTAGGGGATCTCTCTACTCTAGAGAACCCTGAGTCAGTTGAGCATGTAAGGAAACTATTGCAACGAAATATATAGTATATTTACGATATTTGTATTAGGATACTTATGCTTATCCTAAGAGAAGAAGATATCTCCAATTTAATTAGTTTTAGAGAAGCTATAGAAGCTATCGAGAAAATACATCTAGAGCAAGCCTTGGGCAGAGCTAAGAATCTTCCGAGGAGGAGAATATTTGGGAAAGATCATGTTCTCCACGTAATGAGCGCATCTGCAGAATCTCTAGATATAGCTGGTCTCAAAACCTACTTATCCACACCTAACAGAACAATTTTCGTAGTTATTCTTTACTCAATTAGTAGGAGCGATGTGCTGGCTATAATAGAGGCTGATATTCTCGGGAGAATAAGAACGGGAGCTGCTAGTGCCGTAGCATCTAAGTATCTAGCTAGAAAAAACTCATCTGTGATTGGTGTAGTTGGTTCTGGGAGACAAGCATTTACACAAGCACTAGCACTCTCCGAAGTATTTGATCCAGATAATATATTGATTTATTCTAGAATGAAATCAAATGCTGACAAGATGTGTGGTGAGCTGATTAAGAGAGGATTGAGATGCTCTGTGCAAGAAGATCTTGGGAAGGTTTTTGAGAAGAGTGATATTATATCTACAGCAACTAATTCTCAGGAGCCTTTTGTCTCAAGCGATCTTGTGAGAAAAGGGCTTCATCTAAATCTTGTAGGCTCTAACAATCCCAGGAGATCAGAGATTTTTCCTGAGGTATTTAAGAAAATTGATCTAGTGGTCACAGATGATAGAGAGCAGGCGAAGATAGAATCTGGTGATTTGATAAGAGGTGTTGAGAAAGGTTTTATTAGATGGGAGGATGTATATGAGTTGTGGCAGGTAGTATCTAGATTAGTATCTAGAGAAAACGAGGATCAGGTGACACTATTCAAATCTCACGGAATCGCTTTATGGGATATTGCTGTGGCTCATATTGCTTATGAAAAAGCTGTTAAACGAGGTGTTGGTTTAGAAATAGATTTCAAGGGTTATTGGTTAGATAGGTATTTTTAAATAATTTACCTAAATATTTATAACTCCCTTAATCATGTATATTGTATTGAAGCTAGGTTAATTTAACTAGTATATGAGGTGGGAATATGAGTTCAGGTGTTGCTCAAGTAGATCAGAAGAAGAGATGGGTTGAGAAGATGTTGAAGAGCGCTAAGAAGTATCACAAGATCTGCCCATATTATGATAAGAAAACTAATGCATGCTTTCTAAAGCTAGGATCTAAATGTGATAGAGATGGTAAATATGATACATGTCCAGTCTTCATCGAATTCCTAGAGAGTAAATA
>CAZFDB010000102.1:0-1831 GCA_964517475.1 uncultured Desulfurococcaceae archaeon
AATGCATTTCTTAATCTTATATGGCTTCGGAATTCTTTTTGTTGCAACTATTATTAGAGCAGCTGATTACTACGTCTATACATATACCGGAAAAAATTTGATGATCGGATACTCCTACATTTTCTATAAGTTAATAACTGACTTAGGCGGTTTAGGAGCTTTAGTAGGATTAGTTATGGCTATAATAAGAAGGATCTTTAAATTAACCAGAGATCTACCTAATACCAGAGAGGATATAATCATCCTCATCTTATTGATCGTGATTATAGTAACGGGTTTCATACTTGATGCAATTAACTACCTACTTTACAGAGAGACTTGGGTAGAATATTACAATATAGGTGGTTTAATATTCTCCTATCTAATACCTGCTCTTAGGTTCAATGAACTTGTTCTACTATACAGGTCTCTATGGATTTTTCATTTAACCATAGCATTGATCTCTATAGGTGTACTAATCTATACAAAATTATCGCATATCATAATATCATCTCTCAACGTATTGTACTCCGAAGAGAAATTGTCTATTGAGAAGAGTTTTACTCCAATAAGAGATATTGACAAAATAATTGAGAGCGGTGAAAGAGTCGGTGTAGTTAAACTAAGAGATACGAGTTGGTTGCAGAGATTAAATTACTTGTCATGTACGAAGTGTGCTAGATGTCATAATCAATGCCCAGCTAATCTAAGCGGTAAATTACTTTCTCCGATGAAGCTTATGATTAAGATGAGAGAAGCTATGGAGAATAATCAGTGGAACAATGAAGTTGTGCCCTTAGTTATCGAACCCGAGATTGTTTGGTCTTGTGTGGCCTGTGGAGCATGTGTTAATGCATGTCCTATTTTAATAGATCAGGTTAATACGATTGCGGATCTAAGAAGAGGATTATTTTTCACAAGTAAAGAGATCCCGGATGAGGTACTTAGTATATCTTACAACATATTAAGAGTAGGGAATCCATATGGATATAATCCGGTTGAGAGAGAAGAGTGGTTAAGAAATTTGGTGAGTAGAGGGTTGGTGGAGATAGCTGATGAGAATATTGAATACGACATATTATACTGGATTGGTTGCAACACAAGCTATGATCCTAATCTAAGAGTTATTACGGAGAGTCTTCTCGAAATCCTTAAACAAGCTGGTTTTAAAACAGCTGTTTTACTCGACGAAACATGTTGCGGAGAACCTGTGAGAAGAATAGGTGAGGAAGCGAGTTTCTATGAGATAGCTAAGAGTAATTATGAGAAGTTATCAAGGTACAGGTTCAAGAGATTACTGGTTTCATGCCCACACGGCTACACAATCTTCAAGAGAGATTACCCAAGTATAGGTTTCGCTATTAATAGAGAAGTGATCCATCACTCACAACTACTCAAAGAATTAATAGATAAGAAAATAATCCTCCCAGGAAAACTTGAGGAGAGAAAAGTAACTTATCACGACCCATGCTACCTAGGTAGATGGAACAATATTTTTGATGAGCCTAGAGATATTATAAAGAGTATCAAAGGGATCAGATTGGTAGAGATGCCTAGAAACAGAGATAAAAGTTTCTGTTGTGGAGGTGGTGGTGGGCACGCGTTCTTCGAGATCAAGAGAGGAGTTAGGATCAGTAAACTAAGAATAGAAGAGGCGAAAAATACAGGAGCTAAAGCGATAATAACGGCGTGCCCTATATGTAATATTATGCTAAGAGCCGAGGCTTCGAATTATAATATTGAGGTTATTGATCTGGTTGTTCTGCTGAAAAGATCTCTGGAGAGCTTAATTAGTAATTCTTCTACGTAGCCTATAATGAATTGTTTGAATCGATGATCTCAGATATATATT
>CAZFDB010000102.1:1841-5088 GCA_964517475.1 uncultured Desulfurococcaceae archaeon
TGATCCCGTTATACACCTTATCCATAGGACAGAGTTTTCTCAATGGACATTTTATGCATACACTACAAATATAGTGGTTATTATCATCGAATCTCTCTATTACTTCATCGATGTATCCTTTCTCAACGAGTATATTTATTAGAATTCTTATTCTCAAAGGATCTTCATTAAATATTTTCACAAGATCATTCAAAGTAAATAATTTACTCTCCCCGAATCTCTCTTCTATTAATCTAAGTAATTCAAATGCCTCATTATAAAGATCTTTTTTCTTCATATGAAGGGTCATAGCGGATCATCTATGTTTAGTGTTGTATTAGAGTTAACGAGTAGTAGATAACTACACTAACTAGTAGAGCCACAGAGATCATGTAGAATATAGATAATAACGTCCATTTAACACTACGTGTCTCTTGATATATGACTGAGACAGTGGCTAGACAAGGTACATATATCATCATGAACACTAATAAAGAGATCATTTGAGGAACTGTGAGATCTAAACTTCTAATAGCCTCAACAGGGTTTTCTATGCCTGTCATTATTGTTATTCCAGATAACAACCCTTCTTTTGCTATAAATCCCTGAATTAATGTAAAGCCTATATAAGGTGTTTTTACAGGATCTATGTTTAGAGGAGCTAGGAGAGGCGCTATATAAGTCCCTATCATATATCCGTAGCTCATATCAAAATTATCTCCAACATATCCTGTCAAACCATAATAGCTTAGGAACCACACAAATATACTTAGCAGAAATATTATTATTCCAGCCTTAATAATAAACTCCTTCGTGTAGCTCCAACTAATCCAACCAACAACCCTAGCGTAGGGTCTATGGATCTCTGGTAGCTCTAATAGAAGCTCAGGCTCATATTTCTCGCGGAGAAAAACTTTTCTTATGAAAGCTCCTGAGATTATAGAGAGTGGTATCCCTATAACATAGATCAAAAGAACTAGGAGAACCTGACGCAATGGTTCTCCGGGAAATATTGCTTGAGCAAATGCTAACATAACTATTAGTCTAGCTTGACATGGTATAAAGGGTATTGAGAGGATCTGTGCTAATCTCTCACCACTTGATAAAGCTCCTCTAGATAGTATGGTAGCTGGTACATTGCATCCTAATGCTACTAGTATAGGGTACACATATCTTCCGGAGAAACCAAATCTTGAAAAACCTTTATGCAAACCTATAGCGAGTCTAGTAGCAATACCACTATCTTCGAGTATTGCAAAGCCTAAGCTAACGAGAAATATTAGGGGTATGAATGTAAGTACTGCTCCTACACCGGCAATAATACCATCTGTTAATAAACTAACCAGAGGTTCTGGGGCTCCTGCTAAGCCTATTTTAATTAGCTCCGTGACAAATGCTATCAATGCCGATAATAATCCTGATAAGGAATATGTCTCTAGTAGAGAGGATATCTCTTCGAGACCTAATATAGAGAATATTGTGGTGAGAGGAAAGCCTGTATTCAGTATAAATATTGTTGAGAATAAGAGGAATAGTATTCCTAGCACAACTAATACTCCTCCTAGAGGAATCTCTATGAGCCTATCTATTAAACTCCTCCTATAATATGTTGTTTCAAATATATCCCTAATAGGTGAGGATCTTAGCAATGATTCTATAAACTCATATCTTCTAATAATTATGTAGTCTATCAAATCTCTCTTAATAATATCACGAGCTTTTTCTCTAATAGATGATATCTTACGCGAATCCTCCTCACTCAATAGATCATTTAAGAAATTCTCCACATCACGGTCCCCAGCTAAATAATTTACTGCAAGACCTCTAAGCGAGATCCTACATTGATCAATATTATAATTCGATAAAATAGAAGTTATGTTACTTATATATGGTTCTAGATCCCCGTAATCTATATGTATATTCGCGCAATATAATGATCTATTTTCACTAACTAGTTCTAACAGGATGTTCTCTAATTCTTTAGTGCCGTAGCCTTTCACAGCAGAAATCGAAATAGTTTTTACGCCTAATTGACTAGATAAGTACTTCTCGAATTCTCTTGCCTTCTTAATTGATAATTTATCAACTTTATTGAAAACAAATATTGTTCGTGGGAATAGTTCAGCGATTAATAAATTAACATATAAGGATTTCTCAAGCGCTACATAGTCCCCTAAAGCGATAACAGAATCGTATTTTTCATGAAGAAGATATTCCTTAGCTACACTCTCCTCAAGAGTTGTTCCATAATAACCTCTTATACCCGGTAGATCTATGAATAAAATTGTTTTATCACGTAATCTCTTATATCCTTTCTTTACCGAAACAGTTGTTCCAGGCCAATTAGATACCTTTGTTGAGGCTCCTGTCAAGGTATTGAATAGTGATGATTTGCCTGCATTCATAGCTCCTGCCAAAGGTATAACTATATCAGCTTCTTCTAGTGTTCTTATGATCTGTTTTTTAAATATTTTCCGAGAGGTTTGAGTCGCTTTAAACACCATTTAATAAAACATCTCAAGAAAAATATAAGGTTTTTAGGAATTCCTAAATCAAAATATTTAAGTAGTGGGATTTAAAAAGATGTCATTCGAAGAATTTATTCTCTTAACACAATCTATAATCTCCTAATATTCTTCAATAAGTATTTTTTTAGCTACTCCTCTGCTTAATGCTATTGAGTATCCTTTTACCAATACTGTTACGTGTCCACCAGATCTGCTTATTACAGTAATTTCGGTACTTGGTAAAAGCCCCATTTCATAGATCCTCTCTGTTAAACCTCTTCCCGCAGAGACTGAGACAATCTTGTATTTCTTATTAATCTCCGCTTGATCTAGTGTTAAGTAGATTTTTACTCACCATATAATCATAATGATTATGTGAAGTTTTAAGATAATCATCTAATATAACTTTCGGTGATAATTATTAAGACAGAGATTAAGAGTAGTAAAGCCCCGGCACCTGTAGGTCCATATAGTCAAGCGATAAGGTATAGAGACCTAGTTTTTGTTTCTGGTCAAATACCTATTGATCCGTTGACTAATGAGTTGGTTAAAGAACCTTTTTCAAAAGCTGTTGAGATCGTTATGAATAATATTGGGGAGATCTTAAGAAGCGCGGGATCATCCTATGATAACGTTGTGAAGGTAACTGTATATCTAAAAGATCTTAGTAGATTTCAAGAATTTAATGAGATATACAAGAAATATTTCAAAGAACCATATCCTGCTAGAACCATTGTTGAGGTTAAATCACTGCCTAGAGA
>CAZFDB010000103.1:0-5018 GCA_964517475.1 uncultured Desulfurococcaceae archaeon
ACATCTCTCCTAGGATCAATATTCCCCGCATCCTCATAAGCTCTTTGAGCAGCCTCAAAAATCATTTCTCTGAATGATAGCTCTGGTGTAGGAGTACGGAACCCGGAGAACCCCATACCAACAATAGCGACTTTATCCATAAAGAAATTACCTTAATATATATTGGACTGAGGTTTTATATTGTTTTTAATTAATTATATTGCTTAGTTCCAAGAATTATACATGGTCTACCAAGGTGTCGTGTTTCGCATTATCATTCGAGATATTATTTACTTTAAGTGATGAATTCATAGGTTTCTTAGATGAATTAGCTCGAGAACTAGGTAATGGTGGTGGTAAAGTGATATTAACCTCTTCAGGGATCATATATGCATCTGAAAACGCTCTATTGCAAATCCATTTCTCTTCAGATGAGGCTCTCTACACACCGCAAATACCTATCACAAGAGGCTTTCTAAGAGCTGTTGGTAAAATCACTTGTTCAAAAGCATTGGATTGCGGATCTCTTTATGAAGTCATATACAATATCGCCAAGAATAGGAGATTGAGAATAAGAGTTTTGTAGCGATCGGGACATGTAATGATATGTTGTCTATTGCTGAGCGGGGGGTTTAGCAAGAGATTTAGAGAGAATACTCAGGGTGTTAGTGATAAAGCTCTTTACAGAATCAATAATAAACCTATGCTTCTTCACGTATACGAGAAATTAAGAGAGATATGCGATCCTGGGAATATTATTGTATCCGTTAGAAACCTTGAGCAAATTAAAAATTATACTAGGTATATTCATGAGAAGATCACATATGCTATTGATGAGGTCGAGGGTAAAGGACCTTTAGTTGCTCTCTACTCATCACTTAAGTATTGCCGAGAAGATTATGTTGTTACGATACCTAACGATACCCCCTTCATCTCTATTAATTTGTTAAGAGATTTGATTAACATAGTCTTGAAAAACAAGTATGATATTATTTCCCCAATGCTACCAAACACGTATATTGAAACCCTTATAATGAGTGCTCGCAAAGATACTTTAAGTATTGCCCTTGAACTTCTAGTGAATAGATTTCGTAGAAGCAAGGTATCAGATCTTCATAGAGGTTTACCTATAGTCTATCTATATAATGTGGAGAGACACGGTTTCGTTTCTAAGGAATTAATTAATGTTAATAGAGAACATGATCTTTTCCAACATAGAGAACCTAGTAAATTAGTAGATGAAGACATCGCTATAGACAGAGAATTCTCTTTAACCGATGTGGAGTATAGAAATATCGAGAAACTGGTGAAGAGTATATGGGTAGGACTACTAGAGCATAATTTCTGTAGCGAGTTTCTATATTACATGAGGAAGAAATCTTACTATTTAGCAATGCAAGTTCTGAAAGATCAGATGACTTCCAAGAAAAATTATCTGGAAATCAAAGATCTGCTGGAAACAATACTTTGGGAGATAGATAAATAACTCAATTGAAAACCATATACGGCGTGTTTCCTAACGCGGTTCCACATGTTGAAACGTGCTCTCACTCATTAATGATCTGGAGTAGTTTGAGGTGGGTGGAGAAAAGATTTGAGAAAAATTAATTTTTATTTACTCTCCGAGTGATCCTCCACATTATTATCAGTGCTGGGATCGCAACTATGATTATCGCGATAGCTAGTAGTAATTCCTGGCTCAGCTCTGGAAAAGACTTGTTTTTTAGGGGAAGGAGCTGGAGAGGATCCATGTTCTCCCTTAACTCTATGTATATGGGAATGTCCTCAGGCACGATCCTCCTAATCTCATCAACATATACGTGAACAAAACGTTTAACTGCATCAGCGCAATTATCAAATGTATCTCTAATATCCAAAGCAGCCCAATACCCACCAAATATTCCACCGCTACCTACAAAACAACTTGCATTAACCTCCATAAATGCGCTAATCGCCTCATCAAAAGCCTGTATAAGCATGTTCTTCAGCGTCTCATTCTTATCGAACTTAAGAGTATCAGTGAAGTAAGAGTTTTTAAGGTTCAGAGCTATCTCGTCAAACACAGCTATAGTTGCGTTGGATATATTAAACCTTTTGACAACATCCCCAATAACTCTTATAACTCTAAGCCTCTCACTCTCACTAAGATCTACATAACTTATTATAAGATATTTAACACTAGGTTTCGATAATATCACTCTGTAATTTGAAAAGCTGAATTCACGCGTTCTAGTTAGCAACCCTTTTAAAGCGTCGTAAATAAGATATTCTACTCTATCAATACTCTCAATCTTATCAACAATCATTGATTCATTCGAGACTGTACCTCCGAGGAAGTAGGTTTCTACGATAACATAATTGGCGTGTACTCCGATAGCTCTCAGCTCTCGAATAACATTTACAGCTATATTCCTAAACACATCACTTGGTAAAGACTCTGACACACCCCAGATGTAGTTGAATGGAACCACATAAGCATTTCTATAACTATAATACACCTTAGGATTCAAATATATAACTTCTATAACCACATCCCCATAAACATACCTATCAATAGCTCTATAACCAGAGTAAAACATGTTAACAAGCCTAGGTATCAACTCATCATTAGCATAAGCCATAGAAACCACAACAGATAACGCTGATAACGTTGCCAATAACATTAGCATTATTAACATACACATAGAACAAGTCTTAATATAAGATCTGGGTCTCATAGATGTCACCGTCGAGGCATATAGTAAGGGGTATAACCGAAATAGCTAGCCGCATCTATAGAATGACCTATCGTGTATAGGTTACTAGGATTAGAATTAGAAGCAATTAAAGGTCTGTATCTCTGCCTAGTGTATTCCTCACCAACCGCGTACGAGACTAGAACAATACTTAGAAATAATAGGAGTAGCATAACAACAGCGACCGTAGCAATACTATACTGCATTTTTCTTTCAACAGAAATTCTCATCACCCCTTTTCTCACGTAATTATATTTTCATCTAAGAATTATAAAATTAATTTATAAAAATAAAATTTTTTATATTTTATATTTTATTCCTTTATTTCTCGCCGAGACTTTGACACTTATAATTTTCTTCTCTTCGTTTCTACCTTCATGGAAATATATTCGCGGTGGTTCATAGGATGCTAAGAAGTAAGTGCATTGAGCAGGAGTATAAACCTTAATGAAATTATCCTCACGAAGCTGTAACTTAGAGGTGAGGTAAATAGCGATGTGAATAATATTTTCACTTTTTCATAATATCATCTCTAAATGATTAACGGAGTCCTTCTCTAAAATTCATGACATTATATGATATAGTGAACCACGTAAACGTGCATATAGATACGCCAAAGTTGTGAGAGATACTTTGTTAATTATTAATACATTTGAGATATTAATACATTGGTGGTAAAGTATGTTTAGCGTCAAACTATTATTAATTATAGCGATCATATTATTTATCGTATCATCAATTGCAGGGACTTTTCTTCCCAATGATTTCAAAGACAGGCTTTACAATGATTTTAGGGAGAAAGTTAGGGATGTTATAGGAGAGGGAAATTTTTCTCTTAATGATCTGTTGATGCTTCCCCTGAAGATTTTCTTTAATAATCTCATAGTTGTCTTGATAATATATGCATTATCGGTAACAATTATAGGTTCATGGATCTTTTTCATAGTTCAAGGATTATTAATAGGAGCAATAATCACAGCTCCATCTCTAGATCTAGAGATGCTTAAACAAATAGAAAGTGTGTTTCCTAAATGCACCTTAGATCAAAAAGATCTTGTCTACATAAAAATTTCATTACTTATACCCCACGGCATATTTGAGATACCAGGTATAACTCTCGGTTTAATTGCTTCATATTTTGTATCAATGATAATAATAGATTATATACGTAAAAGATTCCTCAAGAGAGATATCGATATAGATGTAAAAACAAGGATCCTAGGGTCACTAAAATTGCTTCTTTTCTCAATGATCTTCCTTATTGTTGCGGCATTTATCGAGGTTTTTATAACACCGATTATAGGAGGATTAGTGATGCATATACTTTGTTTCACAGTAAAATAAACATATATTTGATGTGTTATTACGATGTTATTCAGTAAGATCCTCGATACCACTCTCAGTTATAACGAAAACTGCTTCACCCTCAGGTAAATGTGGTGCATCAATTACTCTAGCAATTCTCTTATTACCCTTACTTTTTCTAAGTTGTACTCTAACACCTGGTGCGTGTCCCAGAACATGTCCACCTACAGCAACTGTTGGGTCTCCATAGAATACGTCGGGTCTCGCCATAACTTGATTCGTTATCACCACAGCAATATTAAATACCTCAGCTAAGGATAGTAATTGGTGTAAATGCTTATTTAATTTCTGTTGTCTCATCGCAAGATTCTCTCGACCAGGATACTCCGCTCTGAAGTGACCTGTCACCGAATCCACAACAACTAACTTGATATTCTTCTCGGGTATAAGTTCACGTAATTCATCTACAACAGCCATTTGATGATCGCTGCTGACGGCCCTGATATAGTATATATTCTCCATCGCCTTATCAGGATCAAGATTCTTAGCTCTTGCCATCGCCTCGATTCTCTCCCATCTAAATGTTCCTTCAGTATCAATGTAAATAGCTGCTCCATTCAATCCTCCTTTTTCAACAGGTAATTGAACATTTACTGATAATTGATGACAAATCTGTGTTTTACCTGTCCCATATTCTCCGTAGAACTCGGTTATAGTCTTTGTCTCAACACCTCCTCCTAATAATTGATCAAGTGCTTTACTCCCAGTAGTTACTCTTCCTATACTTAATCTCTCCATCTTCACTTCTTTAGCTGTCTTGAATCTTATATCCAAAGCTTCTCTAGCTGTAGCAATTATCTTCTGTGCTGTGGGTAGCGGAACACCTATTATAGTACTTAGATCCTGGGCGCTTAAGGTGACTAGAGACTCGATTGTTGTGAAACCCGACTCCTTTAACTTCTGAACTAGTGTTGGAGACAGATCCAGATCATCTACCCG
>CAZFDB010000104.1:0-4914 GCA_964517475.1 uncultured Desulfurococcaceae archaeon
TGTGCACAATTGTAGTCACAATATTTTTAAGATTTTTTAGGGCTTTTAGGAAAATCTCGCGAAGTATATTAATAGATTCTTCGACTACTCCTTGAGCACTACACATTAAATCTATATGAATCGTCTCATGATTAAATAAAATGAGTAGGAGATGTATTTTGATGACGGGGACTAATACTTTTTGTATAGATAAAAAAGATATTTTTTAATTCACTAAATCTGATCTATTAATATATCTATGGTTGTTTGCCGTTAAAAACTTCGAAGTTGTAGTATAGAACTGTGTAGTTCCACACGAAAATATTATAATTGCTGTATCCCCATGTGAATCCATATGCTATGACTGAGGTGTTGTGTCTAATTAGGTATCCTATGAGGTAGTATCCATTGTAGGTCTTGGTTGGGTCTGTTTTCACTGTTGTGTATATATAGTAATACGGTGGTGAGAATATGGTTCTGTTAACAACTATATCTACTCCATAGTCTGGTAGATAAATATACTGGAAATAATCTTTACCAGCGGGTTTAAACACGCTCCACTCATCAGGAATCACCTGGTTCGGTAAGTAATCGCTTCTTGAGGATCTCAATGTTATAACACCACTCGCTCCATATCTAGCATCTATTCTAGCTGGCAGTGATATTGAGTATGAAATTGGTTCTAGAGATACGTAGAATGGTTCTTCGTAGGAGAATCCGCTGAATTGTATATTTCTTATAACAAGTCTATAGGTTCCGGGTTGCACTGTTCTTGCTAAATAGATCACTTCTCCAGGTCTCGGATAATCCCAGAAGAGTGTGTAGTCGGCACTGATCTTTCCACCTAGTTCTAAACCGGTTACCGGGTATGTTTGTATTGTTCCTGTATATATGTCCCACATATAATATGTGTATGGTCCGAATATCATTGAGTCTAGATTACTGGAATATGTAGGTTGATTGTATGTGGGGTAAATTATTCTCACACCCACTGCGTAGGTGCCTGGTAGAACTGTTATCTTGAATACTCTCCAATCCCCTGACTCATATCTCCATGTCCAGTCAAAAGCTCCTCTGAGATAATAGTTCTTATAGAAACTATTCTCAGACACTGGATATAATGTTGCTGAGGATCCGAGTGTGTGTGGGACGAAGTATGAGACTGGTATCATTGCTCTATAACCTCTTCCGGGATCTTCAGCTACTATATATCCGCTGTAGAAACCTGGTATCGTAGGTGCTCTAATAATAACATTCACCCTAGCTGATCCTGATACTGATACTGATGATGGCACTATTGATACGTCTCCCCATGTAGCATATGAGTATGTGTTGATCCTTATCTTAATCGGGACCACAGCATTGATCCACGAGTAATATAATCCTATTCTGAGTAGAAGACCTTTCCTCATCCCCGATGTATCGATTCCGTAGATTGTCTTTACTAATCTCTCTATCTCACTAATCTGATCACCTAACTTAGCGATTTGTAATCTAACCGCGTTGGCACCACGAATATCATATGTGATCCTGGCAGTCTCAGATAATTGGATAACTCCATCATTATTAAGATCGATCCAGTACCACAACTCAGCTATTGTAAGAAATGTGTCCCAAGTTATATATCTTCCATTCCCGTAATAGCCTTTATTGAAGTAATTGAATGGATACACAGCCTCTATCTCTACTAGTTTGTCTCTGGGTATCCTAGAAGGATCTAGTACTAGGATTGCTAAACCAATATATCTGTCAGTCATATTTAGGTATAAGGTGTCACCTGTGCAATTAACAATTAAACCTGGTGTTGCTATTGATAACACAGCGCCACATAATGGTTGAGAACTTAACTGTATAAGCCTAAGTCCATATAATCTCAAACTCCCTGATCCAGTTATCTCTAAACTCCTCACCACTGATCCTCCTGGAGAGATGTTAGACACATATATCTTTGGCTCATACCATTCTGGGCTCCTCACCGTGGATCCGTAGGTGAAAGATGTGTAGCTGAGACCCATATCACTCAAAACATCTCTAACAAAATCTCTTGAATAAATCTTAGGCACAGAGCCTTGAAGCACCGCTGTCACAGACTTATACGCATCTACGAAACCTGCTCCTTGACTAAGCTCATTGAATCCCATATCATATGCATTATTCATAAGTATTGTTTTGAGGAGATACGCCGGCATATTAGAGTTATATATCCTCTTATAAGCTGAGACAACAAGAGCACCTACACCAGCGGTCATAGGAGTAGCTTGTGAAGTGCCGCCAAAGAGATCATAAGTGTATCTCCCATCTAGAGCCCCATAATATAGAGACTCCCATGTTCTACCAACAGCCCATGCAAAAGAGCCTATCGCAACAATATCTGGTTTAACCACACCTAATTCTGAGGGGCCTCTATTACTCCATGTGATAACCTCCTTATTACCACCTGGTAGATAACCATGTATAGGTCTATAAGTAAATTCTGTGCCTGCTCCAACAGTTATAGCAAAAGATGATGCCCCAGGTGTTGTTACAGTACCCCATCCAGGACCTCCATTACCCGCTGCTATAAAATGAGCTACTCCCGATACTAAAGAGGTGTAATCAAAAACTGCTGATAACGGATCCATTCCAGAAGCCCATCCCCATATAGCCCAGGCACTTACCCCGTAGGAGTTGCTAGTCATATCAACTAGAGGTGATCCTGTGAATGTCCAATTCCATGTATCTCCATAGAATAATATCCATGGATTATAGAGTAGTACCGGCCATAAAGATCTTGACCCTATTCCATATGGGGTCTCTAAATCAAATCCTGAGAAGAAGTATATTGATGTGAGAACATCGCCGAACCAAAGAGCTATTGATGAAGCAATTTGAGCGGCGGGTGCTTGCCCAGAGATACTTCTGTAACCATAGCCTGTCCAAGCATAGAAGTCTCTACCAGCCGCAGTTGTTGCACAGAATGTTCCATGACTATAGAAATCTTCTGCTAAAACAACATAGTCCCCCATTGGATCTAGACCTGGCCATATAGCCGCTATAGGCTCACCCCACCAAATCTCAAATGATCCTGGCCATGTATAGTATCCATACCAAGGTGGTAGAGGCCGCACATAATTCTTCCATACACCTATTTTCTCGTAGAGTATGGCCCATGTAGCATCATATACATAACCAGCTAATGTTCCGAAAGATACATCGGGGATACCATCATCATTCAGATCCTTAGCAATGATCTCATTCCCATACCTTATAGGCCCGCTATCAAACACGTACCTAGGCTCTGTAGGAGCATTAGGTATATACACACCGCATCTTGAGAGTTGTTTAGCTATGTAGTAAAGCACTATCGAGGTAGCGGCATATAGCGTATCGTAGTATCCATCTCCATCTGAGTCAACTAATATCACTGGCAACGTGTACCATAATAGACCATATGGGTAGAATATGTTTTTAACCGCTAAACCGAATTTAATTTTACCGTAGTACTGTATATTACTAATATCCCAAGTAGATATATCGAACTCATCATATCCACAACCAGTGTACACCACACCAACATCCTCTCTATAAACTGCTGGGAACCATGAGTCGTAGACATATAACTCTGAGGTATTTACGTATAGCGTCGTTCCCACAACCACGCCTTCAACTGGTGTGAGTACTAATCCGAAGCTATCAGCATCGAGTATAAGTGGCCATCCAAACTGATCCCTAGCAACAGCCTCTGGTCCCAGAGCTGGTGAGCCGTAATCAACGCCTGTATCTATTATTGCAATCTTAACATTCTCTCCCTTTACACCGTATTTGTACCAAACATCTATTGCTTTAGTGATATTAACCGTGTAGTGATACGCTCCGCCCGAGGATTGAGAAGTTGTTTGAAGAGGTGTTAATTGATCTAGTCTGGACTCTAATTCTCTTAATAATCTCCTCTCCTTTATGTAAAAACCATCTAATCTTATATCAGGGTGAATAGCTATTACTCCCTGCTTAGAAGCTAATGTATTAAGCTGATCTCTTGATATTGTAGCGATTATAATTTTCTTATCAAATAATGGGTAAACTCCTACTAGACCCTTAACACTTTTAGCAATATCTGAAACATTGACATATTTATCAGCAATTATTACTACTCGAGCAATACTTCTCTCCCCCAATAATTTAACAGGTTTATTCACTGAGATATTGGCTAAGAAATCCTCATCCTCCAAATATCCACCGTATTTCCAGATAGTATTATTGTACAGCAGAGGATTTACATAGGCTAATCTCAGTGGTTGATTAGATATCTCATCAGATGATTTTATAGGTGCTATTTGTATTATCGAAAGAATCACTAATACAATTAATAGTGTATTATATAGGATCTTTTTATTCTCATTTATTCTCATTATAAGAACACCTTCCTTATATATTTCTTTAAAAATCTTAAAAAATGGTATTACCACGTTAATTAGAGTACGCCAGTGTTATAATCTTGGTAGAATATTAAAGATTGTTGTGATATACCAATACTCTGAATCTGATCTAGGTTTTCTTGAGGATCATTATTTTTAAGGATTAGTTGTTATCAATATATTTTTGGTGAATAGGTTGAGTGAAATTGTTAGAGAAGTAAGAACTGTCGCGGTTAGAAGAAGAGGTTTTCATACACATATTAGAGGTTTAGGTCTCGATGAGAAGGGTAGAGCATCTTTTATTGGTGATGGCTTAGTTGGTCAGGTGAAGGCTAGGGAGGCTGCTGGGGTTGTTGTCAGGATGATTAAGGAGGGTAAGATGGCTGGTAGAGGGATATTATTTGTTGGTCCAACTGGTAGTGGTAAGACTGCTCTTGCCATAGCTATTGCTAAGGAGCTTGGTGAAGATACCCCATTTGTTGATATCGATGCCTCTGAACTCTACTCAGCTGAGGTTAAGAAAACTGAGGTTCTTACACAG
>CAZFDB010000105.1:0-4072 GCA_964517475.1 uncultured Desulfurococcaceae archaeon
TATGTGATTTCTTCACAACCTGATATTGTATTAGATGATGGAGCGGATCTGCATAGTAGAATACATTCTAACTACAGAGACTTTGGGAAAAAAATTATGGGTGGGACGGAGGAGACAACCACTGGTGTAATAAGGCTTAAGGCTATGGAGAGAGAGAAGGTGCTTATGTACCCTGTTATCGCAGTTAATAATGCTAAAACTAAGTATCTCTTCGATAATAGGTATGGGACAGGTCAATCAACTATAGACGGTATATTGAGAGCAACAAATATTTTGCTTGCTGGAAAAACAGCTGTTGTGGCAGGATATGGATGGGTTGGTAGAGGAATAGCTATGAGGCTAAAGGGAATGGGTGCTAGAGTAGTTGTCGTGGAGGTAGATCCTATAAAGGCTTTAGAGGCCTATATGGATGGATACTATGTAACCAGTATGTCTAAGGCGGCTGAGATAGGAGATATATTCATAACAGCTACAGGGAATAGGGATGTTATAAGAAGAGAACATATGCTTAAGATGAAAGATGGAGCGATACTTGCTAACGCAGGGCATTTCAATGTAGAGGTCTCTGTAAAAGATCTTGAGGATTTAGCAGTGGAGAAGAGAATTATTAGGAAAGAAATAACAGAGTATAGATTACCTAATGGAAAAAGATTATATCTATTAAGCGAGGGCAGATTAGTTAATTTAGCCGCAGCTGAGGGACATCCGAGTGAGGTTATGGATATGAGTTTCGCGAATCAGGCTCTTTCAGTTGAGTATATCTATAGAAACAGAGATAAATTGGAGAAGAAAGTCTATGATGTTCCTGAGGAGATAGACAGATCTGTTGCACTACTTAAATTAGAAGCATTAGGTATTGAGATAGAACAGTTAACTGAGGAGCAGATTAAGTACTTAAGTCAGTGGAGAGAGGGAACGGAGTAATGGTATTAGAGGATCCTGTGATTATATACAGTATCTTAGGAGGAGCCCTGGCATTCATATACGCGTTATCACTAACGCTGATCAAAGCTTATCTATCTAAGAAGAATTTTAAGGTGGAATCAAAGGATCGAGAGAATAAGACCAGACGAATCTAAGTTAAGATGCTCAATAGATACAACGAGGTTTATGTAAAAGGTTTCATATCCCTAATCACAACAACCATATTATGGGCTCATCATTTATATTTATCAAATTATCTGTTTCTGGCATGAGCACATTCTCATATGTTAGGCTAAGATCTCTTCTAGCTCTATTATCAATGATCGTTGTATACATAATTTATACTTCGATTAGTAAAAGAACAAGAATTTTTCTCAGAGAATGGTTCAACGGATTCACGATGGGTTCCATAAGCTCTGTAGATCTATATCTACAAGGTGAGGAAGCTAGATATGTATCACTTGCAACAAATGCTTTTTATTACGGGTCTCGCAACACTTCATGTGCACATATATATTGTTACGAGAAAAAGATCTATGGTATCCTCGATCTCTTTTCTCTAATATTTGCTTTGGGAGGATTATATATTCACGAGACTTAGAGGTAGCGAGTTTATAGGTTCATTGCTTACTCTATTAAGCACGTTCTTCTAGGCGGCACAGATCCTTATGATCTCCTCGTATAGTAAAGGAGATCTAGTTAATCTTTTAATAGGGTACTTTGCCGTAGGCTCATTATTTATACTCATATATATAACACAGATACAGTCTCTGAATTAATTATATTAGTGGCTCTACATATTTTACCTAGTAATATTCTGTTCTGTTACCTCTACTCTTCTACAATTCTATGGTCAGAGAGTCATTTCAGCAAAGACAGCTTCCACAATATATCTACTTGAACTCTTCTTCGCATATTTATTCATCTTAATTGCTGGATTAGATCATGTGGATCTATTTAAATTACTAGGAGGATCACCAATGATGTCAGGGTTTACATGAGCCAGTATAGCGAGGTTAAACACCTAAAGAATGATTAATAGACCGACCTCTTCCCCGCCCTGAAGAGATATGGGTTCTCTTCGGGGCGGTTCATTGGTTTCCCGCATCTATTCGGGACTACATCTGTCATTTGCGGGTAGTCGGAGTGGTCAGAGATCCCCCCATCTTAAACATGGCTCTCCTAGATATCATCATTAAGAACATTACCGAGTACGAAAATTATAAGTTTTTCCTTATCATCCCCACCCTAAAGAGCCGGGGGCTTTCAGTTGTAAATCATTGATGAATTGTGAATAAGTATTTTCCTATTGCTGAAGCAATTAAATCAGCTGTTCTAAGTGGTTGAGGGAATTTATGAGTAGTTTGATTACTTATTATTATATCAACACATTTTCTCTGATCTATACCTACACAAAATATTCTTAGCCACCCCCTGGGTGTTTTAATTAAGTTACTATTTCTATAGATCTTGTTAATTACTGAGAACCTCTCCTCATAATCACTGAAATGTTTTTTAAGTGCTAAATAGATTCTTCCTAGATCAAGTGGATGCGAGAATATAGGTGCTATAGGGATATTTGTCTTCTCGTATAATCTATATGGATCATATACCGAGAAACCTGCAAAAACAACATTGTCGGTGACAACCAAAGATATTTCTATATCACGGTTCTTACTCATCAGATCATGTATCATTCTAATCAATGTATTCTCCAGATCTCCGGAGTCAACGACAACAGTCACCAACGCAATGTCTCTAGCCAGAGACTTGAATCCTAGAACACCTACTATTGGAGCTAAGCCTCTCATACCTTTATGAGAATGTGGGAAATAACCATCATCTACACCTATTATCCAATTCACAATACACAACCTCTCCTCCATGAAACCTTATTGAAGTTATAATTTAATTAGCTAATGAGAATTGTTGCATTAATCTTCTTATAAATATTCTATGCCCCGATTCACATGGTATTACCTTCCGCCTCTCTAATAATGTTATCTACTATACGTACTACCAGGATCTTAAAGCTATATATTTCTTAAGGAAAATACATAATTAGGTAAGTAGTGGATTTTATGTTATCTCAAGAAAAAATATCAGTTTCCCAGGAGACTGAGGGTAGGGTAGGGATCGAGCTTTTAAAATCCAAGGTTATGGTTATTAAGAGAAATGGTTCAAAGGAGCCTTTTTCTCTTGATAAATTAGCTAGATCTATAATAATAATTTTCAAAGATCTTGGATTAGATCTCTCAATAGCTGAGAATTTAATACTGAAGGTTCTTGAAGATCTCGAGAAATACTGCGATGAGAAGAAATGCTCCGAGATCCCATCTACTCTGATATCAGATTTCGTTGAGAAGAAAATGATGGAGTTTGGTGTTAAGTATAAAGAGCTTTTTGAAGTAGCTAAGAGATATGCTCTAGGAAGAATTTATCAAGATGTTTATGGAAAGAACTGGGACGCTAGATTTGATCCAAGAGATCTTAACTTGACATTCTCAGCTATTAAAGTCCTCGAGTCCAGATACTTGATCAAGGATCCTGAGACTTTGAGATATAAAGAAACACCACAGATGCTTTTTAGAAGAGTTGCTAAAGCAATAGCTGAAGTAGATCTATTGTATGGGAAGAGTGAGAAAGAAGTTAGAGAATTAGAGGAGAGATTCTATGAGTTAATGTCCTCATTAAAATTCATGCCTAACTCACCTACTCTAATGAATGCCGGCACTGGATCAGGGTTATTATCAGCGTGTTTCGTTATACCAGTAAGAGACTCGATGGTTACAGCAGAGGGAGAGGGTATAATGGATGCTTTGAGAGCACAAGCACTTATTCAGAAATATGGTGGCGGGACAGGTTTCTCGTTCTCAGAGCTGAGGCCGGAGGGAGATGTGGTTGCCTCAACATCAGGAGTCGCTTCAGGTCCTCTGAGTTTTATGAAGTTATTTGATGTCAACACAGACGTGATTAAGCAAGGGGGGAAGAGAAGAGGAGCTAATATGGGTATTCTACATATATGGCACCCAGATATAGAGAAATTCATTGTTTCGAAAACAGGTGAGTTGAAAGATGTTCATTTACAGAACTTTAATATAAGTGTGGGTCTATACGATGCCTTTATGAAAGCTCTTGAGAGAGGCGA
>CAZFDB010000105.1:4082-4864 GCA_964517475.1 uncultured Desulfurococcaceae archaeon
CTTATTAATCCACGAAAAACTCAGCTTAGAACAGGAACAGGTGACTCTAGGTACTATGCTGTTGTGAGAGCTAGATATAGTATTGAGGAAGAGTGGGTTCAGGAATATATCTTAGAAGAACTAGAAGCAAATGGAGGATCTATTTCTCTTGATGAGAGTAAAATAGTTACATGGGAAGAAGCTGTTGCTATAGCAGAGAATGAAAAAGCTATTGTTAAATGGATTGATCCTCAGGAGTTGTGGAATAAAATAGTTAAAGGTGCTTGGGACTCAGGAGATCCTGGTCTTATCTACATAGACACTATAAATAGGAGACATAGTGTATGGTATATTGATAAGATCAACGCAACTAATCCATGCGGTGAAGAACCGTTACTAGATTGGGAGCCGTGTAATCTCGGTTCAATTGATATTGCTAAGTATGTGGTGGAGACTCCAGACGGATCTTATATAGATACAGATTCTCTGGCGAGAGATATTGAGTTAATCATAAGATTCCTTGATAATGTTATTGATGCCGCGAAGTGGCCATTGAAACAACTTGATGAAGCCTCTAAGAAGACTAGGAAAATAGGTTTAGGTGTCATGGGATGGGCTCATGCTCTAGCTAAATTAGGTATTAGATATGATAGTGCTGACGCTATCTATCTATCTTGGCAAATGGCTAGATTCATATACTACTACGCTCTCAAAGCATCTATAGAACTTGCTAAAGAGAAAGGTGTCTTCCCAACATATGACCCAAGATATTATAGACCTGCTTGGGTATTCTCAAAAGATTA
>CAZFDB010000106.1:0-4750 GCA_964517475.1 uncultured Desulfurococcaceae archaeon
GATCAGTGAGTAATCCCGAGATTTGCTACTTAGCTCCTCACGGACTGGATCCAGTTGCGAAGAGAGTTATGACATATATTGAGGGTAAGGGGTTATTAAAGTTATGTAATGATTTTGCTGGAGAAATATTATTTATTGTTGACGCCTCTTCATGTTCTAGAGTTGATGCTCCTTGCGACAAGTATCAATATGTTGTTGTCATAGATCATCACAGTATAGTTTCTGTTGATGAGAGAAATATTAATGTAATTGACCCGAGTAGCACATCATCTACAGAGATTATTTTAAAAATCTTTAGGAGCAATAACATTGTTATCAACGACACGGATCTACTAGATATATTTCTATCAGCTATTCTCTACGAAACAGGATTATTAACAAATTATACAGAGGATACTAACGAAAATATAAAATGGTTGATTGAGCAAGGAGCATCTCTATCAAAAGCTCTGCAAGTAATTAGAAGAGATCTTAGATATGATGAGAAGATAGCTAGACTAAAAGGTTTAGCAAGGATCCGTGTATATAGAACATATGATAGAAAAATAATATGCTTAACACATATATCAGCTCATGAGAGCCTAGTTGCTTCTCAAATGATCTCTGCTGGTTGCGATCTAGCTATTGTTGTTGCGGATAAGGATCATGAGAAATGGATAGTTGCGAGATGTAACGAGAATATATGCTCAGATAAGAATTTGGGAGAGATCTTTATAAACGATATAATAAATAGATACAATGGTTCTTGGGGGGGTCATGATAAGGCGGCTGTAGCTAAGATACCTATGAAGAAACTTGATATAGAAGCATTATTCATCGAGATCCTAAATATTCTAAGAATTAGATTAGGCGAGATTGAGAAGATAGATATAGATTAAATAGTTTTGGGAAAAAATATTGTTTTAAGAAAAGCCGCTAATGGATAATGGTTCGTAGACCCCTGCTACAAGAATTACGTATCTCAGTAGCAAGGCCCCGATCAATGCTAGTACGGCTGCTGAGATAATCAATGCTCTATCATGTCTCTTTGAAGCAATAGTGTATATTCCGATTATCATTGGATATATTATTCCTAGACCTATAACACCTATCCATGTCAGAGCCGCTAGCTCTCCTCTATACATCATCTCTGCTCCTAGCACTGCTCCTACGGTTCCTACTGTTAGCATCACGTATATAAATGATAGAACAACGAATAATTCGAAGATATCTATTGATAAACCTATTCTTGTGGAAGTCATGATCTTCTCTTCCGGAACATCTCTGCTCATCATTGAAATAATCTCCACTACCGCTATCGCAGAAATTGTTGCGCTAATGATCCATAGCACAGGGATAAGTGGTGTGCTCCAGAGTGGTATTCCCGATGCCTGTGATATTAGGAATCCGCTATATATTGTAACCATGAATCCGAAGAATCCTGTTATGTATAAATAGATATTAGATGAGGCTAAGCTTGATAACCATCTCAACCATTTTATTCTCTCGCCAACAACGTGTCTATACACTATGATTAGTATAAGTATTAGTTGTATCACTAGAAGCACTATACCAATAGCCATCCACGAGAATATGTTGTAAGTGCCTGTTAACAATGCGGTTAGTAGAGCGTGAGGAACATTCCAAGGTCTCGTCAAATCTGATACAACGAAGATTAAGGCTAATACAATTGATACTAGTAGAGTTACTGCTAGTGAAGTTCTTCTGAACCAGTAATACGCCACAGATCCCATGCCAGCTATACCTGCTAACCATAGAAATACAGCTATTAACCATCCCCAATCCGCTACCTGTAGCTGTGTATATACATCATTTATATTCATTGGCGTCATTACTCCATCACCACGAAGAATTTAGGTTCGGTTCCCTTATTCTCTAGTAGTCTAACATATCTGCTTCTCCTAAGTCTCATACTAATACTACTATTAGGATCATCTATGTCGCCGAAGTCTCTAGCCTCTGCAGGACACACAGTGACACAGACTGGTTTACCACCTAATTTCTCAACTATGAATAAACATGTCTCACCCATACATTTCTCCGGCAACCCAGTTACTGGATGCACCCATCTAGCATTGTAGGGGCATGACACAACGCAGTATCTACATCCGATGCATTTACCAGGATCTATTTTAACCAACCCATCGGACTTATCTATGTAGGACGCACCTGTCGGGCATGTGTGGACACATGGTGGGTTTTCGCAGTGTTGGCATTGTAGAAGAAGTATTCTAGGAGTTAATCCATCGATCTCTATTCTTCTTATGTTTGAAGGAACCCAATTCCAACTCTTATTATCTGCTTCCATGAGGTCTGAGTGATTAGCTGATACACACTCTATAATGCATGCTCCACAACCAACACATCTGCTTGCATCCCATAAATGAGCGTATCTAGTCATATCTTTCTCACCCTCACAGAACTATTAGTTGCTCCACCACCTATCACAGGAGATATGTATCCCTTAGCAAACCAATTGGGGTTGATACCTTCTTTCAAGAACTCGTATTTGCCATTGATCAACTTACTCATTCTCCCACCCATGAAAGAGTACGTGAATAAGACCCTTTCGCGAACCTTATTAGTCACATGTACTCTAACAATTGCTTTGTAGCCATTGTCTATACCCTCGATCTCTATAAGATCACCGTCTCTAATACCTAGTCTCGCAGCATCTCTCGGGTTCATCCAAACTCTTCTATCAGCAACATACTTCATCGGGTACGCAAACGCTCCCTGAGCGGATACTAGAGGACCTTTCCCATTTACTAAGTAGAACTCATTCGGCTCCTTAGGTAAGGTGTATGCTGGTGGTGGATAGTAGTCTGGTAAGGGATCCATGTTATATTTCAAAGCTGATAATTGATAGATCTCTACCTTACCACTCGGAGTAGCTAATGCCGTCTTATAAGGTCTTGTCTCATAACTCTTTCTCTTGAGTATTATGAAGCCTTTCTCCTCCAACTCCTTCTTTATATAATCAGGAGACATATTCCAATTCTTAGCTAATCCCTCAATTAAAGCTTCTTTCATCTTCTCCTCAAATACATGGAATTTTGTGTAGTCAGAGTACTCCTGAGTATAACCTATCAAAGCCGCTCTATCAGGATAAATTCTCCTCAGGATCTCCATAAAGATCCATAGCTCATCACGAGCATCTACTCCAGGAGGCGGCTCCACATGCCCTGTTGACATCTGAACTGATGCGTGTAGTGTCCATTTAATAATTGATATCTCTTCTTTCTCAAGATATATTCTTGTTGGAAGAACATAATCAGCCCAATCAACTATGTCCTGAGGCAAGAAATCCATCACAACAATTAACTCTAGCTTTTCAAGAACCTTCTTTATCTTCTCAAGATCTATGTCTCTACTGAATATAGTGGTTCCAATAACAATAAGTGCTTTAACAGGATAAGGCTTCTCCTCCAACACAGCATTTATGATAGCGTTGAATGTTGAGACAGTCTCTGGATAGAAGTATTTATCAATTCTAGGATACTTCATAGCCTCAGACTCAAATTTTATTCCAAGTATTGTTTGGACATAGCCATCTGTTGCTACCCAGCACACGTCAGGGAATTTCGGTGACTCGGCGAAGCATAGACCTCCTCTCTTATCTATGTTCCCAACTAATGCATTGAGCATCAATATAGCTCTCACAAGATCAGTATCATTACCATTCTTAGCAATGTACCATGTATCATCAGCTACACCTCTTGCCAACGCGAATTCTCTCGCTACCCTAATAATTGTTTCAGCAGGTACACCAGTTATCTTCTCCGCCTCATGCGGAGGATATTTAGATACTCTCTCCTTCAATAATAGGAAAGCTGTTTTAACAGTTATTTTTGAACCGTCCTTAAGTGTGACCTCTCCACTGTACTCAAGATCAGGATCGATACCTTTTTCATTATGAGGCTTCAGGCTTGAGCCTATTGTATCATAAACAAGATATTTCTTAGGATCTCCACCTTCCTTCAGATCAGCTTCTGTCAGTGGTTTCTTATCAGGTTTAATTAGAAACGGTGCATTGGTATAACTCTTTAAGAAACTTGTGTCATAGAGTTTCTCGTTAATAATAACATATATGAGTGATAATACAAAGGCTGGGTCTGTACCTGGTATAATTGGTATCCACTCAACATTCGCATAACCTATCTCAGGCATCCTAGGATCAACAACAACAATCTTTGAACCAAGATTCTTACTTCTCATAACTCTATTCAGAGCCCCCATAGAGGCGGTGGCTGGTGATCTACTTATAAAGAGCATATATCTAGCGTAGTCATAATCAGGATCAAGAGTTGGTGGACCACCAGCTCCAAGAACCCACCTCCTAGCCACCGTTCCCAGTCCGTGACAAGTTGATTCGTGTCCTATATTGGAGTTAGGAGTTCCTAGTAAGTCTCCGAATATTTTGCACGGGACTGTAATATCATGTCTAGTAATAACAACAGATCTAGCCCCGTATCTATTTACTATATCCTTAAGCTTAGAAGCTATTTCGTCAAGAGCCTGCTCCCAGGAAATCTCAACAAACTTACCTTCTCCTCTCGAACCGACTCTCTTAAGAGGTTTCTTGATCCTTAGCGGATGACTCCATAACCATTTACCAGTAGCTCCTCTCCCACAAATGCTCCTCTGAGGATGATCAGGATTAGAAGTCACATACAGCAAATTCCCTCTATTATCAACAACTGCCTTAATACCACAAGCAGCACCACATGCACCACATATACTATAAAAC
>CAZFDB010000107.1:0-4689 GCA_964517475.1 uncultured Desulfurococcaceae archaeon
TAAAAGATGTAAAAACAATGATCTTTTTCAAAACTCGTTAATTTATATCTTAATAAACTTTTGTGATAAGAATAATCGGTGATATTATGAGGAGTGCTTTGTCAAAAACTTTTGTAGCGGTTATAATCGCTATAATAATAATTGCTGTCGTAGGTCTCTATATATACCTCACTCAAACACCTTCGAAAGAACAAGCAATCGCAACACCTACTCCGCAAGTCACTACATATACTCAAGTAAATGTATTTAAGATAAAGGTGGCTGTGTTATTTGATGTGGGTGGTAGAGGGGATCTTAGCTTTAATGATATGGCTGTGTTAGGTGCTGAGAGAGCTAAGAAGGATTTCGGTGTAGAAATTGATTATCAGACACCTAAGTCTCTCAGTGACATGGTTCCTTTATTAGAGAGTCTGAGTAGATCTGGTGAGTACAAGCTTTTGATCCTTGTAGGATTCCTATGGGTGAAACCGCTTAACGAGACAGCTGATAAATACCCTAATCAGAAATATGCATTAATAGATGCAACAACAGGTGTGTATAGACCTAATGAAGCAGATTTCGTATTTAGAGAACAGGAGGTGGGGGCATTAATAGGTGTTATAGCATCTGGTATGGCGACTCAATTAAATAGCAATAAAGTTGGTGCAGTTGCCGGAATGTCTATACCTCCACTATGGAAATTCCATATAGGCTACTTATTCGGTATAAAATACTTTGAGAAGAAAACAGGAAATAAAATAGATCTTATATGGCAATACACAGGATCATTCACAGACACTCAAAAAGGATATCAAGCAGGATGGCAAGAACTTGAACAAGGTGCCACAATCCTCTATGGATTAGCTGGATTAACACATGTTGGTATGTTCAATGCTGTTATTGATTGGAATAAGCAGGGTAGGGGCAAAGCCTTTGCTATTGGTCAAGATGCGAGTCAGGAGTGGTACGCTCCACAATACATACCTATAAGTGGTGCAAAAAGAGTTGACGTTGCTGTATACACAGCTATAAAAATGGTTGTTGAGGATCGCTGGACACCAGGTATAGTATCACTAGGAGTTAAGGAGAATGGTGTAGGTATATGGGATCTCGATGGAGTGAAATACTTCGCTGAAATAGCCTATGAGACTGGTAAATTAAAAGATTTGACACCTGACCAAGTAGTTAAGATAGTTAACGAGACAAGAAACAAGTATATACTACCGATCTCATGGGAGCTAGTTAATAAGTTAAAGACTATGCTAGAGAGAGGAGAAATAGAGTTCAAGACACCTATGAGTGAAAGCGAGTATAATGTAATAATATCAGAGTTATTAAAAGGTAATTTAAACGCGGCTTTGACTAAGGGATCTGTTGATTAAAATTCATACTTTTTTAATTTTTCTCTAAAATCATAATGAGATATACTCATAGATGATGATATGGATGATTCTATATGAGTAAAGTATTAGTTGTTGAGATGCGAGGGATCGAGAAAATATATCCTGATGGTCAGTACGCTATCAGAGGAGTGGATCTGGATATTTACGAAGGAGAGATCCTGGGTCTCCTAGGTGAAAATGGGGCTGGTAAAACAACTCTTATGAGAATATTATACGGAGAGATCAAACCTACTAAAGGAATAATAAGGATCAGGGGTAGAGAAGCGAGATTCAGAGGTCCTTGGGACGCTATTAGAGAAGGTATCGGAATGGTTTATCAACACTTCTCTCTAGTACCCACATTAACAGTTCTCGAAAATCTCTATTTATCAATGTTATCGATTAATAAGAGGATAAGTATTGATCAAGTGAAAGATCTGGCTGAGAAGTATAGTGTTATTCTCAATATGAAGATCCCGTATAAAGAGTATATAGAGGATCTCCCAATAGGTATTCAGCAGAAGATAGAGATATTGAAGACCTTGATGAGAGGAGCGAGGATAATCATACTTGATGAACCAACCTCGGTTCTGAATCCTCTGGAGACAATTGAGTTATTCAAGACACTGAAGCAGTTGAGAGAGAATAAATACACTATAGTTTACATAACTCATAAACTCAGAGAAGTAATGGAATTAACTGATAGAGTAGTTGTTCTCAGAAGAGGTAAGGTAGTTGGTTATGTTGAGACCAGCAGAGCCTCCGAGAAAGAACTTGCTTTAATGATGGTTCAAGAAGAGTTTCAAACACCGCAGGAGAGGTCGAGTACCAATAAGTCTCCGAGTAGCGATGTGATATTGAAAATAGAGGATCTGTGGATTAAGGATCATAGGGGATTAGATGCTGTTAAGGGGGTGTCACTGGAGATCAGAAGAGGCGAGATTTTAGGTGTAGCAGGTGTGCAGGGTAATGGTCAAATTGAATTAGCTGAGGCTATTGCTGGGATCAGAAGAGTTTATAGAGGCAAGATCATTTTTAAAGGGATCGACGTGACTAATACGAGGACTATTGATAGATATAGAATGGGGATCTCATATATACCTGACTCAAGAACTATTGGTTTAGTATATGGAATGAATCTTCTGGAAAACTATGTGTTAACTAATATAGATAGGTATGTGAATAAGCTACGATTCATTAATTGGGGTATGGTTAGAAGAGATCTGATTAGAGATATTGAGCACTACAAAGTAATTGCTCGGGCACTTGATATGGATGTAAGATTCTTGAGTGGAGGTAATCAACAAAAGATTCTTTTGGCAAGAGAACTTAGTAGAGAACCAGAGCTATTAGTAGTCTCAGAACCTACCCACGGTCTAGATATTTCGTCAACTAATTTCATAAGAAGAAAACTTGTCGAATACAAAGAGTCAGGAAGATCAATACTATTAATATCCACAGACCTTGATGAAATACTTGAATTAAGCGACAGAGTCGCAGTGATTAACGAAGGAAGAATAGTTTATGTAGGATACCCTGATGAGTTAGGATTAGAGAAACTAGGATTATTAATGGGAGGAGTTCATGGCTGAAGAATTATATGGCAAGGAATTTATTTCCAAGATCCGTAGCGGTCTATCATCAATAACCGAGTCAGTGGTAGCGATTTTTGCAGCTTTCTTAATTGATTTCATATTGCTTCTATTAATTGGCTATGAGCCTCAGAAGATAATAGATATATTCACAATATTATTCACAACAGGTTACTCCGACATCAACTACTTATTAACTAAGAGTAGCCCATACATAGCTACTGGATTAGCATTCTCAATACCTATGCTCGGAGGAGTATTTAATATTGGTGGAGAGGGACAGTTATATCTAGGTGCTCTTACGGCGCTAGTGGTTTCTTACTTAACTACTAATTCATTGATTTCTCTGATAGCAGGAGCTTTAGCGGGCGCTTCTCTAGGACTAGTAATTGTTTTAGGTAGGGTTCATAGAAATATCAATGAGGTTGTATCAGCTATAATGTTGAATTGGATCATGTATTATTTCGTTGCGTACATTGTCACATCATATATATATGATCCATATGCACCGTATCAATCAAGACCTGTTCCATCTAAAGCTACTCTAGGATCCGCTCAAATGTTCTTGGTCTCGGTGGTGGTTGCGGTTATAATATATATTATATTGTATTATAGTGAGCTTGGATATAGAATAAGAGTAGTTGGAAAATCATATAAATCAGCTATATACGCTGGGATCTCGCCATCTAAAGAAATTACTCTCTCAATGACTATTGGGGGAGCATTGGCAGGTCTTGGAGGAGCTCTGATTCCACTAGGTATAAGACCTCACGTAATTGATAACACGATGTCGGCTTTATACGGAGTCGGTTTTTTAGGCATAGGTATAGGTTTATTAGGAAGAAATAATCCTATTGGAATAATTTTATCATCTATATTTATCTCAGGATTAGTAATCGGTGGGGAGAATGCTGAGAGATTAACAGGGGTCGCGCCTGAGGTAGTTGATGTGATTATAGGTATCATTATCGTAAGTCTAGCTATGCCCACCGTATACAGATTATTACTTACTAGAAGAGGTGTTCAAACTTGATCGAAGATTTAGTCGTTGTGTTATCTTTAACTATGACTTCAATGACCCCTATACTCCTAGCGTCTGTGGGAGAGATATTAACAGAGAGATCCGGTGTAGTTAATATTGGTATAGAGGGTATATTCATATTATCAGCATTCACAGCAACTCTAGCAACTTTCTTTATAGGAGATCCCTACATAGGGCTTTTAACAGGTGTATTCATAGGATTCTTATCAGGTCTGGCTCATGGTTTATTATCTGTTTATTTAAGAGCCGATCAAATAATTATTGGCGTAGGATACAATTTATTAGCTTATGGCTTAGCAGTAGTTGGTTTAGTTGCTGTATGGAAGACACATGGAGCGTCACCCACTCTACCGGAGAAAACCGCTGTTATATCAATATATATAGGCGATCAATTAATAACGATTCAGCCGATATTCTTCATAGCGATAACAATTGCTGTCCTGATATGGTTTATTCTCGAAAAAACATCAATTGGTCTTAGAATAAGGGCTTGTGGTGAGGATCCTAAGTCTGCCGAGGCTAACGGTGTTAATGTGTATAGAGTAAGAGTATTGGCTACCTCCATTGGAGGAGCATTGGCTGGTTTAGGAGGAGCTTATCTAACGGTTTCATGGATTGGTCAATTCACAAGATCTATTTCAGCAGGGAGAGGATTCATAGCATTGGCTAACGTAGCTTTCAGCAACTGGAATCC
>CAZFDB010000108.1:0-4595 GCA_964517475.1 uncultured Desulfurococcaceae archaeon
AGCGGTAACTGGATTAATATCTCCTCTAATAAGAGGTCTCCAAGGCTTAGAAATCTTGTCTGTGACAAGATCAAAGTAATCATTAGCCACATAACCACCAGCAGCCACCGCCAAAGCGGGTATAGATAGATACAATGTATTTAATAAAAGGATCGGGAGATCAATTAATTCGCTACGCGAAACAATATTCACTCCCACTAACACAGCTATTAGGGATAGAAGAACATTATTCAATCTAATAATCTGGATCCAGGAAATAATCTTCTTCTTAATCAGACCCTGATCACCGCCTCCTTAGATGAGAAATACCTGCTACCCAACCAATTCCATATAACCCTTAAGTAAATCCTAGGATCATTAGAATCAATCAATCTCTTATCAATCTCCAACTCAACCTCTCTCGAAACACCACTAATCCTCTTATTAGCAATTATCCTCCCTCTCTGGAGAGCCACGACCAGAATCTCTGAGACATCAAGATCTCCGTGATTATCTAAGTAGATCCTGAGAAGAGGAGATTTATCAGATTTCTCAGAAACCTTCACATCCCTAATAGAATAATTAGGATCCTTGAACCTCCTCTCTTTAGCAATGATCAGGGGTATGTAGACAACACCTCTAACAACCTCAATAGAGAAACTATTATTCCCACTAGGTATAGTAGTCGTGTATTCCTCCACACCGTTAAGAACCCTAGAATCATTTTTTATAACAGTCTCAGTACCTGGGGTCAGAGCCTTCATCACCATATGAATACTACGATCTCTACTAATATCACCTGGAGCATTAATCGTGATCTTCTTACCATACTCAAGAATAATTGGTTCCTCGAATAAGAATACACCAGGTTTATTACCTCCACCAGAGACACTGTATGTTGATAATAAACCAACGAAATCTAGATTAGATTGTTGATCACCTTTATACTCAATATATAACTCATTGGTTGCGTCAAGCATATTTTTTATAGGGGTCAAGTCATAGAGGAGTAGTAGAAATCTTCTACTCTCATAAACAACTTCTTTGAAAGGCTTAAGCACCCTAGAAATATTGAATTTATTTAGTGATATCCTCCATCTACAAAATCTATAATCCATATTCACGGGAGAATCAATACTTATTACAAGATAAGCTCTCTCTAACTTATCTCTAAACTCATCATATATCTCCAACGATAGTTTCAGTCTATCATCTCTTAATTTCTCGGAGACTGTGTGTGTTGATAATGAGAATAGGTCACCTTCTAACCACAATTATAAGCACCGGTTCCACGAATATTATGATAAGAAAAATTTATTTATCTACCACTAGACTAGTCCTCTAATAGAGATCTTGAGTACCTCGATAATCTCTTAAGCATATCCAGTCTCTCCCTATCCCCCACCTTAGCTCTATCAATAGCTTCTTCCAAGGTTATTATTGTTCTCTCTAGAAGATCTCTCCTGATCTTGTAAGGAACACCGTCTTTACCACCATGTGCGTAGGAGTACTTAAATGGATCAATTGGATGAGTAACAGGATCCTTGTTTGATGGAGGAGCATTATAAATGAGATCCGCGACAAGCGCTAAGGCTCTGACAACCTCTGCACCGAAACCCCTGATATTTAATATATCAGCTATTTTCTCAGCTTTCTTCAACTGAACTCTGTTTATAGTCTCAGTAAACTCTCTCGATATATTAACTGGTCTGTAGTAAGGAATCGAGAACTTCTTCTCCGAAACATATATTTTGCCTATATCTCTCGAAAAAGCTGTTAATGAGCTCAAACCCTTCAATCTAGCGTTGATAACACGGATATCCGACAGAATCTTGGTCGGAGACTCTCTTAATAAATCCTCGATCACCTTAATAGTCTCTCTAGAATCCTCATCTACTAGATTGAGAGGATTCAGAATATCGTTGGAGGCAACACCAGTATGAGGATTAACCAGATCACTTATGTTTAGAGATGATCTGCTTAAATGATATCTCCTAGCCATCTTATTACTAGTATTCATACCTTGCTGAACAACAACCCAATTACCCCCACTCGAAACATATAGAGAGTGATGATACAAAGTATAACCGTCTTGAAGTAATACACCGTCTATCTTAGCTGATACACGACTAATCTTCGGCAGAAGATCCTTGTATTCCTCGCCGAGACCCAGTCTCTCTACTGCTACAGGGATCTCATCTATTGTTCTTCTAGAATACTCCCCCTTACCACCAAGAACAAGAAACCCGAGCTCTTCGCTCCACGTAATTTTCTTAACCACAGCCGTGACAACAGTTGTTGACCCGCTACTATCCCAATCCATACCAATAATATTATTGAAAGCCTGGAACCATAGAGGATCTGAGAAAAACTCAATTAATTTATCAGGTCCATATATATCGTGGAGAACTAGGAGAATAGCTCTTGATAACCTCTCCATATAGCTAAGTAACCACCTGGGCACATGACCATGGTGGAGAGGTAACTCAACTACTCCACTCATTCTCCACGATATATATTATCACTCTGAAACTTAATAGTTACAGGTGACAAAACTATTATCAACAACGAGATCGAGAATTATCTCTATAGGGTAAGCAACAACTTATATGTAATCAAAACAGGTATTGGACCATGTAAAGACTATATAAATACATACCTCATAAAATCCTCTGCTGGAAGAGGAATAATCATTGATCCCGGGCCTCATAACTCGGCTGATATAATATATGAGGTGTTGAGATATCTTGAAATACACAAATCACTTGAACTCATAATACCGACGCATATCCACCTAGACCATGCTGGAGGATCAGCTAAACTAGCTAGATTAACAGGAGCCGCGGTCATGGCTCATCCACGAGGAATTCCTCATATAAAAGATCCGTCAAAGCTGTGGGAAGCATCGAGAGAGGTGCAGGGTGATATCGTGGATCTCTATGGAAGACCTGAGGAGGGTTTGAATATTGAGATACTTGAAGCGAAGGATGATCTTGATGTAATAGTAGATGACATAACTCTAAGAATAATTCATACACCCGGCCACGCCTCACATCACATATCAATTTACTGGAACGATGAGTCTATTTTATTCACAGGGGACTCAGCAGGTATATATCTTCCGGAACTAGACATAGTTCTACCAACAACACCGCCTCCATTTAGGTATGAGAACTATATGGAGTCTCTGAAAAAAATGATTTCTTTGAAACCGGGTAGAGTAGCTTATGCTCATAAAGGTATTAGAAGGAATCATGATATCCTGGAGAAACATTATGAGCAAATGATGAATTGGTTCGAGACCTTATATAACTCCGATGAGAAAGATCCGGAGAGGATACTAAGGATCCTCAGCACATCAGATCATTTCGTGAAAATCTATTTAGAGAATATTGATAATGACTGCATCGTTAATAAACATAATGTAATATTAACATTAAAGGGATTCTTAGAAGAGATCCAGAGGATTAAGAGTCTTAAATAACTTAAATATAAGTCTCTGAACACATGGTTAGTAATGGTGTTAAGAAACGGAGGAGAGAAAGAGATTATTCCTAGACCTAGAAAAAGAAGCAATTGAGTGTGGCGGTGTTGTAGCTGCTTTACTTAGCTACATGAAGAAACTTAAGAAGGGAGATGAGCTTCATATAAAAGCTGGTAAGGATCAGCTTGATGAACTGAGTCAATCACTAGATCTATTTACGAGACATGGTTTAGTAAGGATTGTTGAGAAATTATCTGATTATGAAATCGTGATTGAGAAAGCTAGGTAGGAGATCCTATCTACTCAAAAATCTCCTGATCAAAAGAATCGATAGGTACCAAGTAGTTAACCAGGCAATAGTTAATACACCACCAATTATTAATAAAGCAATATTTCTGTAGAGTGGGTCATGAACAGAATTCATTATATGGTCTCTTGATATAGAGAGTATGTATAGATAGAATAGCAGTAGTAGAAGACCTGTTAAGTAGATAGATAAGAGAGAGGAGAAAGCACTTAAAACACCTCTCAACTCAGGATAAACAGGATCTTTTTGACTCGTGTTGTTAGATGACCTAAGCATTAATTATACCCATAGTAAATATTCATATAATTCATAATAGATTATTTGATTAATATCTGAGTGAATCACCTCTCTTTAATTAGTTGGGTAATATAATTATTCTTTGGAAGATGCGTGTGTTCTGAGGCTGATACTTAATGGTGACTAATCTACCACCGGAGGCCAAAGCTAAATTCGCTAAGTATCAAGAGGCTAGAACACCTGAGGAGAAGCTTCAAGCTCTACAAGAATTTCTATCTGCTGTTCCTAAGCATAAGGGCACGGAGAACCTGGTTAGGTGGATTAGGAGGAGAATGGCTGAACTTCGCGAGGAGATTGAGGAGAGTAAGAGGAAGAGTTCTATGAGAGGTGGTGGATTATCATTCTTCGTCTCGAAGGAGGGTGATGCACAGATAGTTATTCTGGGATTAACTAAGTCTGGGAAATCACAATTTCTCAAGAAATTAACTAATGTCAAGATCGATGTGACAGATATTCCTTACTCAACTACTTATCCAGTATCTGGAATGTTTATTTACAACGATATATACTTCCAATAAATAGAGGCTC
>CAZFDB010000109.1:0-4513 GCA_964517475.1 uncultured Desulfurococcaceae archaeon
GCATATATCGCGGGTGCCGGAGACTCATTCGCAGCGGCTTTAGCAATTGAGGGTAGAACTAGGGGGAGGTTCAGAGCCGTTGATCCTTATGAGGCACAGTTCTACGAAATAGATCTTCCCCTGATAATCGTTTCGGTTTCAGGTAGAACTAGAGCTAATATTGAGTTGGCTAAGAAGCATAGGGGAAAAACCAAGATATATGTGATTACCTCAAATAAAGAGAGTGAATTAGCTAAATTAGCTGATGAGTTGATTCTGATCCCATATAAATACAGACATGTTCCAGGAACATTATCATTTCTTATGAGTCTAAGTGCTCTGTACTCATTAGCTGGTGAGAAGATAGAGATCGAGTATAGAGAACCTATAGTGATGCCTAAAGAACCCATATTCTTAGGGATAGGTGAGAATATCAGAATTGCGTACTACGCAACTCTCAAAGTCTACGAGATCTTCGGTGAAAAATCTTTCTATGAGAGATTCGAATTATTCTTCCACGCCCCGATCTTCATATCTAGAGGAAGAAACATCGTTATACTATCTAGCGGGGATCCTAGAGAAAATATAGAGATGAGCTTTGCGAGGGTGTTTAGAAGTGGTTGTAGAAATGCTTTCTGCAACACTATATGGGTGATTAGATCTATTATTAATCGAATGATTAGTGAGGGTTTGGACAAAGCTGCTTTTATGGAGGATAAAGAGATACTTGATTTTAGTAGCAGAATGATTTATTAATTAACTCATATAATCATTTATCAACGGGAAATTATTATGAGTAAGGAAGAAGTTGTTGAGAAGATATGGTTGAACTATTCTCTCGAGATGCTAGCTAAATTATCATGTATACCTCAGATCAATAGATACGAGTATTATATTTCGAGAGGTGAGGGTGAGAAGGCTCGTAGAGTGGTTGAGGAATCTGTTAAAAATATTCTTGATAAAAGATCATTTATAGAAGATCTGCAGGTGAAGATAAGTAAATATATGGATGAGTTCAGAGAATTGGATAAAGGGAAGTTAAGAGATCATTTAATGAATCTAGAGAATATTATTAAAGATGCAATGTATGAGCTTAATAATTTGCCTTGGTATGTAGCCGGTTGCCACCTTATTAAAGGACACACACTATCTATACTATACGCATTAACAAACACTATAGATCATATAGAGAGATTCGGTTTTGTTGAGAGATACTTTATGGAGTTATCTGAGTATCTCAAAAGACTTAAGAATCATCTCGATGAGATTCTTAAACTGATACCTACAGCACCACCGAAAACCACTTAGACAATCGATTCCTCTTACATAATTTTTAGACATATTCGATTTGTCGAGATCTACAATACATTTTTAGTCTTCAATGATCTTAATTTAATATGAGGATAAAATATATGCTGAGATTAAAATTCAGATTATGCAGATCAAATAATTGTGTTGAAGTTATAGCCACTGGAGTTGCAGGGATATATAGTGCTGATCCAGAGATTGGTGTTCCTTACAGCGTAGCTAAGAAACTTTTTGAAAATGATGTACATGCATCATTAGTAGAGAAAAAGTTCTTCGGAAAATCCTTTGTTTATCCCAAATCTATAGAGATGATTAATACATTCGTAGTCGCTGATGACAGAGTTACAGGTCCTGTTCAAGCATATCTCTATGTTGTTGATGATGAGTTATCATATGCGAATGAGAAACTTTTGAGTCTTCATAGAATAGTTATTATAGATCCTTGGGAGGGTCTTTGGTGCTTCAGAGATGAATTAGGTGGAAAAATTAGAAAAAGTCTCTGATCATCATTTACCAAAGATAAGTGTCTCATTACTAATTCACTAATTCTATAATATGAAAAGAATCCGAAGTATTTATTTCTAGACAAGGTCTCTCAGAAATATCTCGGTCTCCATCTCCTAAGAGATTGAGCTGAGAGCATCACTGAGATACTACTCATCGACATGGCCAGACCTGCTAGCTCAGGTCTTAGAATTAGACCGTAGCTATATAATACTCCTGCTGCAATAGGTACTAGCATTATATTGTATATAAATGCCCATGCTAGGTTATGAATAATTTTTCTTCGAATAGCGGTGATCAGATCAAATAAATATACTACTCCTCTTAAATTGTTTTTTACAAGGATCACATCACCTGATTCTTTAGCAATATCTGTACCTAGACCCATAGCGATCCCCAGATCAGCTTTACTGAGTGATGCCGCATCGTTTATACCATCTCCCACCATAATAACTTTATATCCTCTCCTCCTAAGCTCCTCAATAACTTCAGCCTTACTCTCTGGAGAAACTTCAGCAATAACATCGTCGATCCCTAATTTAGACGCTATTGCCCTAGCCGTAATCTCTTTATCACCGGTTAGTATTAGTACTCTGTATCCTCTCTTCTTAAAATAATTAATAACTTCGTATGCCTCCGCCCTAATCTCATCACCAATGCCTATTGCCCCAATCACTTTGTTATTAACTGCTACATAGATAACTGTTAATCCCTCTCTCATTAATTCCTCAGCATATCTTCTCAAATCCTCCTCTAACCGCATCTCCATATTATTGATCAGCTTCTCATTTCCAACAGCAATAACTATATCACCTATCCATGCCACGACTCCTTGACCAGGAATATTCTCAAAATTATCAGGATCTCTCACAATAATACCTCGTCTCATAGCCTCTTCTACAATAGCCTCACCTAATGGATGCTCACTCCTCTTCTCAGCTACACAAGCTATCTTTAAAACCTCTGTTTCATCAATTTCATCAATTGTTTTAATTGAGTGGATCCTGGGTTTACCCAGTGTTAAGGTTCCTGTTTTATCGAATACCACTACTTTACTATTCTCTTTACCTGAATATACTCTATCTATAACATCAGCATCTTTTATCAAAACACCATGCTCAGCACCTTTCCCGAAACCTATGATTATTGCCGTAGGTGAAGCTAGACCTAATGCGCATGGACACGCAACTACTAACACGGATACTGAGAATATCACTGCCTGACTCAACGGGATCCCTGCGATGAAGTACCAGTAGGTAAATATTATTAATGCTATGAGTATAATTAGCCATGTAAAGATCCCGGAGACACGATCAACGATTCTCTGGATCCTAGGTTTCGAACTCTGTGAAATTCTTACAAGCTTCATGATTTGCCCAATAATAGTATCTAGCCCAACCCTAGTTGTATACACCTTAATAGAACCTCGTAATAGAGTGGTTCCCGCGAATACTGGGTCTCCCGGTAATTTCTCTACAGGGACAACTTCACCAGTCATAGGAGATTCATCAATAATCGCTCTCCCTTCTTTCAATATACCATCAACAGGGATCTTCTCACCCGGTTTCACAATGATCAAATCCCCTACTCTAACCTCATTTATAGGAACCTCAACCTCAGATCCATTTCTCAGAACCCTTGCACTCCTAGCTTGAAGCTCCGCTAATTTCCTCACTGCCTCCCCAGTCCTGATCTTTAATTTGGTCTCGAGATATCTACCTAGTAGAATAAATGAGATCACCAGAGCCGAGGCTTCGTAGAAAGGCTCGCTTCGTATCATGCCTAGGGAGGATGATACAGAGAATATATATGCGGAGTAGGTTCCTAAAACAACTAATGAATCCATGCCAGGCGATAGATTAATAAATGATCTTATTGCTGGTCTCAGAAATCTTATGGATCCTATAACTAAGACCGTAGTTGATAATGGGATCCCTATTAATAAATCTCTTAGAGGTCCCAAGTCCCAAAGCGGTGGCTCGTATCCTAAGGATCCGAGCATGTAGTATAGTGCTAGAAATATTGAGAGTGGTAATGTGATCAAGATATAGTTTCTAAGTCTTTTTAATTCTTTCATCACCACTATCTGCCCAATATCTTCGATCTCTACACCTTGCTTCACTTCACTGACACTATATCCTAATGATGAGATCGTGTTAAGGATCTTTTTTTGATCAATTTCTAATGGGTTGTAAACAACTCTAACAAGCTTACTGATATAATTCGCGTTGATCTCAATCACACCCTCAACGTTTTCTAGAGAAGAAATGATATGTCTTTCATCATCGTAAGTATCCAGATTATTTACAAGAACCACTAACTCCTCTTTATAAACATCATAACCTGCTCTCCTCACCGCATCAACAATCATTTTAGGCCTGATCCTGTTAGGATCGAATATAACCCTAGCCTCCTCACTAGCTAGACTAACCTCAGCCTCAACCCCTAACTTCCTCAGACTATTCTGAATTGCTAAGACACAAGATGCACAATGCATACCAATGATCTTGAAAACTTCTTCTCTCTCCATATATTCTCCTCAATAACTCGTTCTAATCATATTTAATGATCCGGCATTCCTTGGGGACCATGTGTTAAGTAGTACTCGGGTCTTTTCTCAAACTCTGACTTGCATCTTGGGGAACAGAAGTAATAGATCTTACCTCTATACACAGTTTTATAAATTGTTTTAGAAGGATCTATTCTCATTCCACATACAGGG
>CAZFDB010000110.1:0-4478 GCA_964517475.1 uncultured Desulfurococcaceae archaeon
AACCCACTCTCGAGCTCCTTAGAAATCTCCTTCGGATCCTTTTTATTAACTGTTAAACCAATGGATCTCGCGGATCCTAGTATTGATTTCACAGCTGCCTTGAGAGACTTAGCATTCAATTCCCTCTTCTTTATAATTGCTATATTAACAACATCTTCCAAAGAAATATCTCCTATTTTCTTCTTAGCAGGATCACCTGATGGTTCAGAGGCCTTAGCCATTTTCAAGAGAAGATCTGTTGTAGTCGGAAGCTCTATTTTAATATCATATTTACCAGTATCCTGATCAACGAATATCTTAACCTTAACCACATATCCCTCGTAGCTCTTAGTTAACTTATTTATCTCCTCGACTATCTTGGAAGGATCTAATCCTAATTGTTGTAGAGCCGGTGCAAGAGGCGGAGATACACTAGCCTTCCCAGCCTGTATCTCAGCTCTAACCACTCTTATCCTGGGCATTACAGACACTCTCTATCTAGGCTATTAAAAGTATATTTTGAGAAAGATATAAGCACTTATCACCAAAATATATGAGTGAGGATAGAATAACTTGACTGAAGAGGAAAAGATCGAGGAGGAGAGACCTAAACTATCTATCAAAGAAATGCTTAAGGTCGTTCCACCACCTCACTTATTAAAAGAAGAAAGAAAAAAACAGATTATGGAGAAGAGAGTAAGGATTATACACTCTGACGATATTAAAGAAGGTTTTATAGCGATTAATCCGAGACTAGCGAATCTCTTAGGTATAGAGACTCATGCCGAGATTTCAGTGAAGGGTAAAAGAATCAGATTCGAGATCATTATAACAGATAATGCTCCTGAAGACGCTGTCATGGGTAATAGAGAGGAGCTTAAAAGATACGGAATAGCTAATAATAGCGCCGTAGTTGTGAGAAGGGCTTGAGCACAGGTAAAGATTCCTCGAAGGATTACAGATACGTGGAAGTGAGAGATGAGTTAAATGAACTAGCTAATCTATACATAGATCTAGTAAAGAAATTTAGAAGAAGTATTAAGCGATTAAGTAGAGAGAGTTCAAGAGATGATATAGACGATCTAAGTGGAGTAGTTAAGATAATTGAGAAGATCCGTATGCTCAGATCTAGATTAAGGTTTCTACTTGAATATCTTGAAAAATCTCTCAGTCGTGAGAAGATTGGATCAGAGATTAGAGAAGATTTGGTAATCATAGTAAGTTTCTTTGAGTTAAGTGCTTTAAGAGATGAGAAAAGTACCCTTAATAGACTAATTAAGTTAAGACCTGAACTCGAAGAGGAGTTAGAGAAGGATCTGAGAGATATAGAGTATATCCAGGGGATTGCAACAAGGATCTATGTATCTAAAGATTCCCGAGACATCTGAAAAATACGGATCTGTATTAGAAGAAAATTATCGATTACCAAGACATTCTTCAAATTCATCAAGTCTATTTTCAAGATAACTCGTAAATGAGTCTTCTCCCCCTCTATTTCTCACATCGAGTATTTTTTCTTCACCTGCTACTATAACTTTTTCCACATTTTTTATTTTCGGGATCATCAATAGGAGGTATAGATGTATTTCGGTGTATAGTTTTCTATAGCTGTTAAGAACTATTGGCTTAAGCAAGGATCTTGTTAGGCATGAATGGAGATACATATAGTCTTTTGAAGAATTTAAATACGAGATCTTTCGATATAATCTCTCATATCTAGGAACTGGTAAATATTCCTTTAACTCATTAATAATCATCCTGGGTCTCAGAGCTTTCTCATCTCTTAATTCAGCAAATAATTTTATGAGACTAATACTAAATTTCTCTAGAAAACCGATCCATCCACTATAAAGTGTATCAAGATTAGTGTGGTAGACGGGGATTATCTCATTAAAATTATGAAGAGTTATTGTTGGAATACCTTTTTGTATAAATGATATAGAGTCCATGTAGGGATGACCATAACCATCTAATTTATTCTCTAAATCTAATTTCTCAGCTACGAAATATCCTAGATCTGGGTATGAATACGATATATGAATAGGTTCTTTAAAAGCGGTGTCTATAACAACTGAGATCATGGTTTTAGAACCTGTATTATCTATATTGTATATTTTCTCTAAGTAATACCTTGATCCATAAGCCCAATACCATCCCGGGTTCCTAGGATCTCCGAACTCCTCAGCTGTGAAACTTATTAATCTTATCGTAGGTAGATTAGAAATATTCATTTTTTCAAGATTCTTAGCTAAGAACAAGATCGTTAGTAGACCAACACCGTCATCTCTAAAACCTGAGTACCAAGAGTCATGATGAGCTGATAAAATAATTTCCTTCTTAGGATCTTTTCCTTCTATTATAGTTTCTAATATATATCCCTTCGATAAGCTCAGTGAACTTCTTAGATCTATGCTGATTCTCTTGCCTAAATATCTCCTAAGAGTAGGGTAATCATTTAATCTAATATGAACTGCTGGGACAGGATTTCTCATACTTTTATGAAACGAGTAATGCCAATCACCATTAATAACAATTCTTCGATATCTATCTGGGTAATAATCGTAGAAAATAACACTTAACGCGCTGTTCTCAACAGCTAAGTTATATAAGATCCATGTGTTGTCGGGGTATTCGGTTGTTGATATTAATAGGATCTTATCACTGCAATTATGAGGATCATTTGTTAAATAACCTTCTAAAATTATGTCTCCTTTATAGGGGGGTTGTACACTACATCTAATATCTTTATTAATTAAGCATCTATCTTGAGACCATTTTAATGTTTCGATTGAATGAATCATTGAGTCGCTACATATATTTTCGCATATGCTATCTCTCATATTCTTAATCATATCAAACTCTTTTTCCCAACCAGCTACTCTCTCACTTAATAAGTAGTTGTAAATTAATTCATCATAGTGGTAGAGACTCAACTGCTGACTCCCTGGGAAATTAATAAGGTATTGAAATCTATATAAGTATCATTATTAAGTATCATTGAATTAATCACGCGATCATTCATTATTATATAACTTCTAGAGATATTATTACTGGGTCTTATTTATGTCTAATATACAAGCACCTAAGATCATTACAGAGATCCCTGGTCCAAAAAACAAAGAGATTATCAAGGAATTTAGTAGATATATAGCAACATCTACACATGATCCTGAGAATCTACCATTAGTCATAGAGAGAGGTGAGGATATATGGCTCATAGACATTGATGGAAACATATATCTTGATTTTACTTCTGGTGTATCTGTAAATAATCTTGGTTGGCCAACACATCCCGAGATAAAAGATATAGTTGTGAAACAACTAGATCTATTAGCTCATGCCGCTGGAACAGATTTCTATAATAGATATCAACTTGAATTAGCAAAAAAATTAGTAAGTGTATCACCAGGTTCATTTAGTAAAAAAGTTTTCTTCAGCAACAGCGGCACTGAAGCAAATGAAGCAGCAATAAAATTAAGTAGATATGGTACGGGTCGTAAATACTTTATATCATTCATAGGAGGTTTTCATGGTCGTACTATGGGGTCGCTGAGTTTAACAGGTTCGAAACCTGTTCATAAAAAACGTTTCTTCCCAACGATGCCTGGAGTGATTCATGTTCCCTATCCTAATCCTTATAGAAATCCTTGGGGAATAGACGGTTATGAGTATCCTGAGGAATTAATTAGTAGAGTCATTGATTATATAGAGTATTGGGTATTCCAACACCTAGTTCCACCAGAGGAGGTTGCAGCGGTTATCGCGGAACCTATACAGGGCGAGGGAGGATATGTGGTGCCTCCAAAGAATTTCTTTGTTGAGCTTAAGAAACTGCTTGATAGATACGGCATATTATTTATAGACGATGAGGTTCAGATGGGTATGGGTCGAACAGGAAGATTATTTGGTATTGAGAATTTCAATGCGGCTCCTGACATAATAACTCTGGCTAAAGCTCTCGGCGGTGGCGTCATGCCTATTGGAGCCACTATATTTAGAAGTGATCTTGATCCAGAGCCTGGAGCCCATAGCAACACCTTCGGAGGACATGCACTAGCTTCAGTAGTAGCTCTCAAAACTATAGAGCTAATAGAAAAATTACTCCCGTCTATTAGGAGTAAAGAGGATATATTTGCTAAGAGATTAAATGAATTAAAAGAGTATTACGAGCCTGTTGGCGATGTCAGAGGCATGGGTATGGCCTGGGGAATTGAGTTTGTGAAGAATAGGAAAACAAAGGATCATGACATAGATCTTAGGAATAGAGTCTTGTTAAATGCTTTGAAGAGAGGTCTTGTTTTGCTGGGAAGTGGTAAAAGTAGCATAAGATTGATACCTCCACTAATAACACCACCCGATAAAATCGAGCTTGGGCTTGATATACTCGAAGAATCAATTAAGGTTTCTCTTAGATAATTACTGAGGAAGTATTCTAGACTATTCAAATATTTGAGTACTCAGGTTTCTTTGGAGATTTTGGCGAGTTTGTGTATGGCTTA
>CAZFDB010000111.1:0-4426 GCA_964517475.1 uncultured Desulfurococcaceae archaeon
TCAGATTATTGAATAATAGTCTCAGTAGCTGTTTTCTTAAAGAGGTTTATTGGATAGATCATCATAAGTGGGATGCTGAAAGTATTGATCTCGTGAAGTCTCTGGGGTACTTCACTGTTTACGGAGATAAGAATTATAGTGCTACAGAGAATCTAGTTAATTATCTTAATGTCTCCGAAGATCCTGTTGCTAGTATATTGGCTCATCTAGCTCATGACTCTGATTTTGGTTTAATGAAACATATTCTTACACAACCTCTTACAAACGTGATTAGATACACTGTTTACGCATCCAGGAATAAATTCTTTCTTAGGAGAATGATCACTAAATTCTCAAGAGGTGTTCTATGGGATCATGAGATAGATGAGATGTGGAGAAGATCTATGGATTATATAAATAAGGCTTTAGAAGAGGCGCTTAGAAACATAAGAGTTTTAGAGATAAATAAGAGAAAAATTCTTTATACTTACTCAGATCCTGTGCTTTCATCAAAAATCATACTTAGTAATGCAAGAGATATTTCTTTTGATCTAGCTGTAATAATCTATTCAAATGGTTTAGTGACCATATCTAGGAATAGAGATGATATAGATTGCTCAAGAATAGCTGCTACATTAGGTGGTGGAGGACATGAGTATATAGCGGGAGCTCAAATTGATCCTAGAGTAGCGAAGAATTATGATAAAGCTATTAATATGATAAGTGAGAAAATAATGCAATTTATTTAATCAATTATATGGGGTAGGGGTCTACTCTATTTTTATAGAAACAAATTTCTTCTTTATTGAATTTCTGGTGGTATTCGTAGTATTAAGATCATTTCTTAATCCTATCCCATAGAGATCTAAGATATTATCATTATCAAGTATATATTTTATTGCTCTTCGGATCAACTCAGATCTTGATACACCTATTCTATCAGCGTAGATATCCACCTTGTTAAGTATGTCTCTCGATAACTTAACACTTACCACGATATTATACATAATCACTCATCAATTCTAAGCTGTATTTAAAAATATTTTTTCCTAAGTGTATTGTGCTGAGAGGGGAGGGAGGTATCCGAAAGTATTGTTTTGATATTTGTCTCGCTGATCTCATCCCCCTAATGGGCGAGGCTTTTAGTTGTAATATTGATATGATATTTAGAGTATTATTATGTTCTCTATCTCATGTGTTGAACTCTTAAAGAATCTTTTTTCGCAGTGATCATCTGAAATCTCTTTGTGGGGTAATATAAATGTATTAGGTGGTATGCATATTTTATCATGTATATATATTGATGATCCTAGTATGGATCCATCGTAGATCCTTACCCATTTCCCTATGATATTATTTTCCCCTATTATGGATCCTCTTATATAGCTATGATCCTCGATAGTTGTTCCATTCATAATAAGAGAATTCTCGATATAGACTCCTTCTCCAATAACTACGTTATTAGTTAATATAACATTCCCACCTATGTAGCTTCCTCTGTGGATCCTGACGCCTTCACCTACATAGGCGGGACCGTAGATCTTGGTCTCCTGATCTATCTCACTTCTTTGATCTATGTAGATATCTGTATTAAGAACATTTCTAAGTGCCTCAATATTCGCTTTAAAGTAATCGGTTGGTGTGCCTATATCACTCCACACACCTCTGTACTCGTAGACGTGCACATCTCCTTTCCTAATAAGTATTGGTATTACATCTCTCGCTATACTAATCTTCTCTTTCTTGAACTTCTCCGTCTTTAAATTATTAACAAGATCCAGTATTTCTCGTGAGAACACATATATACCAGCATTAACCAAACCACTCTTCTCCGAATACTCCTTTGGTTTCTCAATAATATTCTCTAGAATACCATGATCTGATACTTGAAGTAACCCATAACGCGATACATCACTAACATATACTCCTACAATAGTTGCTATCCCACCATTCTTCTTATGGAAATTATATAACTCGCCATAGCTGATCCTAGAGAATATATCTCCATACATAACAATTACAGGATAATTAATTGATTCTTCCAAGATACTCAATGTATTTAGTAGAGAACCACCATCTCCTAAAGGACGATCCTCGAGGAGAGGCTTTATAGGAGCATTAGGAAATTTTCTTCTAAAATACTCAATTATCTTCTCAGCCATGTTATGTAGAGAGAGAATTATTTTTGACACATTCTCATTGATGAGATCTTCATAAATCCATTCTAGAAGAGGTCTCCCTAATATAGGTAGGAGAGGTTTTGGTATCGTGAGTGTAAGAGGTCTTAAACGTGTAGCGAATCCACCGGCTAGTATGATAGCATCCATAAATAAGATACCAAATAATTATTAATTGGGGTAATTATTTTTTCATTATTCTTCTTTAGTTCTCTTAGAATAATGAATTCACTCTCAAATTTATTTGATGAAAACTTATTTTGCGTCTTTAAATTCTTATTATAGAGATCTATTGATTGGGATAGGATGATTAATTAATGATTAAGATATCAGCGGATCTCTGCGCTAGTTGTAAGGGGTATAAGAGATTATGTGGTTTAGATACGTGTCCTTTGCTACTGAGGTATAGGAGCCTTTACTTAAGTAAACAAAAGATCTCGAGTAAAGAATTAGAAGGATTCACACCACCTAGCGGTGTGGTTGGCGAAGCTAATTATCCTAATGTGTCTCTTATCTATAGTATTCCTCCTGATACTAGTAGAGAAAAAGCTCGTGTATACGATGATCCTGAGAATTGGTGGGGTTCCTTAGATCTTAATGATATAATTAGTTTAAGAAGTGACTTAGTATCTGGTGTCCTAAAAGTAAATGTTAGAGAACCAGAGAAATTATTAGAGAAAGAGATCTCCCTGGCTCTAATCTCTGATAAACCAGTTGAGAGTAATATTCTTCTTAAAAAGATCCCGAGAATTAAATTAAGAATAGTTCCTTTTGACGCTCCTAGAGGGTTAGGTGCAGAGGCTGAGAAGATAGATGTTGTTGAAAACCCGTCTATTCCGAGAGAAATTAACAAAATCCTATGGGATGATCTCAGAACCTCAGAAGCAACAGTCCAATTGTATAATAGGGGTGTGAGTATATATAAGATCCAGAGAGCTTTTTCATTAGGTTTATTAGGTAAATACTATAGACGTCTAGTACCAACTAGATGGGCTATAACTGCGGTGGATACAATAATATCACTACATCTACTAAGAAAAGTGAGAAACTATGATCAGATTTCTCGCGGCGAGTTCTACAAAATTAGCTACCTAGGCAACAACTTCTGGATCTTCCTTCTACCAGGATCCTACTCGTTTAATTGGATAGAGATTTGGCATCCAAAAACCATATACACCGAGATTAGTAGTGAACCTGTGATCATAGTTAATACAGAGGATTGGAGAGGCGAAGCTGAGTATATGGATGGTGGTTATCAAGCTGCGAGATTAGCTGTGTTAGAATACTTAGAGAGGATAAGGAGAAAAGCCTCAATCCTTGTTGTGAGAGAGATCACACCCAAATACTATGCTCCTGTAGGTAATTGGCATATTAGAGAGAGTGTGAGAAGATCCTTTAATAACAAACCTATTGAGGTATCTAGTATGGAGGAGGCATACGCCTACTTATCCAAGGATCTGAGTAAGGAGATCATAGATGAAATACTTAGATCTCAGAAAAAATTGAGGTTATACAAAGATCTTGTTAACAAGAAACTTGATCAGTATATTAAGAAGTAGGCTCAAGCAACAAACTTAGTTTATAAAGATCTATTATAGCTACAGCTAGTGGATATCTTATCTTTAATTTTTCAAGGATATCTGGTCTAACCTCCCCGATCACCCCAATCATATTTTTCTTATCTATAGATTCGATGTATAAGCCTCCTCTTCTCCCTGGTGCAAGAAGTTCTGTGTCGTTGATCCATGAGGTGTCTAGTATATCTGATTTTGTGAGTGGTTTAGAACCTATTAATCTAATGAGTGAGTAAACAACGGATTGTATATCTTCGAAACTAATCTCGTAATTCATTAACCCGATTGATATACTTGTTCTAGTTCTATAACCTGTGTAACTCGTCGGGTCAATTGATACATAGTTATTAATCTCGAATGTTTTAACAGGCTTCGGTTCATTCTGCATTTGGCTCAGAATATATATGATTGATAACGTGGGTGATGTTCTCACTAAAGCATAATCTTTGGAAACAGGGTTCTTCACAACAACTCTATTCGGGTAATCAACTATATCGTATAGATCCTTTGGAGATAATATGAAACTCATAACTTCCGTGAATCCTAGTCCTATAAGTATATCTCTAATTCTCCTGATCAGCAATGATTCTTTTGATAAGAAACCTCTTCTAAAAACCTCTACTGGCTCTACACCTAATTTATCTAATCCGTAGGATATAACTATTTCTTCAACAAGATCTATCTTATGCAAAATAT
>CAZFDB010000112.1:0-4411 GCA_964517475.1 uncultured Desulfurococcaceae archaeon
ATTAGACCAAGGAGGTGCTGAGGCATTGAATATCTCTATAGCATCTAGTTTAAGGCTCTTGACATGGTCGCCAACACCTAGTCTCAATGGATCATATGGGTGTGGGGCGTAAGCAACACAGTTGTTATCATGGGCGTAATCTATTAATGAATATGCCTCCCTCGGGATCTTGTTGTCCTCCAGAGGATCTCTGCATAAAATAATTATATCCCCAAGATCAGTTCTAACCTCATTGCCAGGTACAACAACTATGCTTACTCCATGATTCTCAACATATCTCTTAAGAAGAATATAGCCTTTAAACGTATTATGATCTGTTGGAGCAACAACCCTTAAACCTTTTTTCAAGGCCTCGTAAATAATTTCTTTAGCAGATCCTCTCCCATCGCTACATACTGTGTGTATCTGAAGATCTCCTTTAACACTAATCATAATAAAACCTCACCAATCTATGAAAAATTTCTGGTTTATGAGAATTATGATAATAAGTTGATTCTCCTAAATCTCAGTAAGCCTATTATAAATGGGATAAATGTCCATAGCCCCCATGAGATCAGTACCAGGGGAAGTTTTAAAACAGGTTCTTGACCCTCTATAAATGTTGATGCTAATTCACTAAATACATATCTAACCAATACTCTCGGATTGAAATAAGTTGATTCCTCAACGAATTTAGAGATTTCTTGGAAAGACTGCGTACCACTCAAAGCTATTCCTACGGCGAACATCAGTGAATCCCATAAAAATATGAGTATTACGAATAACCCTATTGAAACACCCATGTAAAGACCTGATCTGAGCCCTGTGGCTATTGAGTAGAATAATGATAGTAATGCAATAAGTGAACCTGTTAAACCAATAAATAATCTTAGGAGTGTGTCAAAATCATAACTTATTTTGAGAAGAACATAAGTAAAACTACTTAATGTTAATAGAAGGATTAATACCATGAATAATATTGCTAATAGAATACTTGCGTATCTTATCAAATAAAGATCATCTCTAGTCAATGGTTTAGATAATATATACTCCAACTCTCCAGAGGATCTTGGTTTAGCCATCATGGAGTTTACTAAGAATAGAACAACGATGCTCAGAGTGAAGAAGAATATTCCACCGGAACTTGATAAACTCATGATCAATGTTGTGTATAGTGGACTGTACCTGTAAATTATTCCAGCTGTGAATACATAGGTGTTGTCACTGAATGGTACTTTAAGGATCAATGTGTCTAGATCCTTGCTTTCACCACTTAATTTAATCTCCTTAATCTCAACATAATCCGTCATATTAGTCAGATACTCGAATCGGAGTTTCTCAAATACTGAGGGTTTCAGCGTTATAGAACGCTGAATAATTATATTAATCCTTGGAGCAGGTGTCATATTGACGATCTCCTGAATAAATATACTTCGATTAGCCACTGTGTAAAGTATGTTTGTGTTAATAGGAGTGATTGAATTATTAACTACTCTTATTCCGAAAATCATTATTTTATAAACATCATTATTTCTATGTAAAACTGTGAAGCTTAGGAACACATCGTTGGGCTGTAGTGAAGAATTCGTTGAGATAGCCCCAAATATGGTGCTCCGCCCCAGCACATATACACTATCACGATAAAGCTCCACCACCACGTATAACCCGTCTCTCAGGGATCTCATGCTTGGTGTTGTTGAAAACTGTCTAATCTCCGCCGATGTATTTATTGATTTTCCTCCCACATATAATGTGAGTCTTAGAAATGATAGATCTGCTCTTAATATATCGGATAAATTAATTTCTTTCTCTGCGAAAAATAATCCTTTGACATCACTGCTAGCCTCGATCAATGGATTATCTCCTAGATAGAGTTTCGCAACAGCGTTATTTATGGGATCTCCCTTTGAGTCGTACACGGCTCCTAACAAATAGATCTTGTTATTTATAGCAATCATATAGGCTCTAACATTAATATCATCAAGATTCATTCCCTGGAGCAGAGATGCGTATAGTACATATGATAATCCTATTCCTAGCAAAATAGATATTGCCATGACTAATATAACGGATTTCTTCATAAGTGATCTTTTGAAATCGTATATTACAGCAGTTATATTCCTCATCATTTATATTCACCAATTAATTTGAAGAAAAATTCCTCCAAAGCTTTACTATCACCACCAGCTCTGCTCCTTATCTCGTTAATAGTTAGGTTAGCAATGATCTTTCCTCTATGGATAAATACTACTCTATCAGCAATATTTTCAACCTCGGATAATATATGTGATGAGAATAGCACAGCCTTACCCTTTTTCTTAAGATCTAGGGCTAGTTCTCTGAAGAAAACTATTCCCTGAGGATCTAATCCATTCAATACTTCATCAAATAAATAATTAGGAGGATCATTGATCATGGATAGTGCCAATGCAAACCTCTTCCTCATACCCTGCGAGTAATGCCCCAATCTCTTATACATATCATTCCCTAAACCAACTTTCTCAAGAAGCTCTTTACCAAGTCTCCTAGCCTCACCCGCGGGTATCCCGTAGAAACCTGCTATATAAACGAAGTAGTCTAATGCCTTAAAATCTTTCTCGAATAAGGGTATCTCAGGGATCCAACCAATATTTCTTGAAGCCTCTCTCTTATTCCTAGTCACAGAATAATCATCTATATAAACATCTCCCTCATCCGGTGGGAGAACACCTGCGCATATTCTAATAGTAGTTGTTTTACCAGCACCGTTTAATCCCACGTAACCAACTATTTCACCGTTCTTAACCTCAAATGATATTTTTTCAAGAGCTTTCACTCTTCCAAATCTTTTAGATATATTATCTATCTTTATTGTCATGGGTTGACACCATTATTGTTTCAACTATTATGTGGCGAACCATTAAATATTAGTTTGATCAAGTATTTAAATAATTGTTCCTATTTATTGATTCTATGTTTTTCATTGGTTATTATATTAATTCTTTATATGAGTAGATATAGATTGGTGATTATTCTGAGGCTGAGATTTGCTGATGCTAGAACATGGAGGTATTCTATTGCTGCTCTAGAGGATCTTGTTGAGACAGCTGTTATGAGAGTTTCTGAGGAGGGTTTATCTATAAGAGCTATGGATCCTGCTCATGTAGCAATGATTGAATTCGGTATTCCTAGAGAGGGTTTTGATATATTTGATGTGGATAAAGAGACTAAGATACATGCGAATCTAGAGGTTGTCATGAAGGTTCTTAGAAGATCTAGTAAGAAAGATGAGATCGAGTTAATATATCAACCACCTGATCTCAGGATCGGTCTGATCTCACCGGAGGGTATTGAAAGATACTTTGAGCTCACAACACTTGCTCCAGGAGCTGTTGAGGAGCCACCTGAACTATCTCTTGATTTTCCTGTTAAGGCATCAATGATCCCCCAAGCTTTCAAGAGTGGATACAAGATCTTGTCTGAAGTAGGTGAATATATCGAGTTCTACGCCGAGGAGAATCTCATGATAATGTCAACACAGTCTGAACTGAGTGAGGTTAAGATTGAGTTAACAACAGAATCAGGTTTATTAACATCATATGAATTCTCAGCTGATAAGCCTCAGAGAAGTAGGTACTCAATTGATTATTTCGATAAAGTATCTAGGCTGGCAATGATTGCTGATAATATTGAAGTATTATTTGGCGAGGACATACCTGTTAAGATAAAAACCTCTCTTCCCAGAGGTGCTTGGCTGGTACTTTATGTCGCACCAAGACAAGAGTAGTTTTGTTAAAGATTTTTTTCAGAGATATTACTCAAGAGCTGAGCTGGTTTTACCTGATGATATAGAGTATAGGGAATTCGCATATCAACCATTTGGTTCTGAGAGTTATGTGAGGCATCTCTCTTTTAAAACAGTTGATGAGGTGAGAGTATACTTCTCTTCGAAACCTCCTCTGCATCTATATTATTCATCCGCCACATATCTCTACCCCTATATCGAGGATATGGAGGCGAAGGGTTGGAGAGGATCAGATCTTCTATTTGATATAGATGCTGATCATGTGTCTGAGTGCTTGTCTAACAATCTGATCCGTAGAATAAGGATCTGTCCAGAATGCGGATTATTAAGCGAGGATCCCGAGAAAGAATGCCCTGGGTGCAGTGGTGAGACTATAGATATTGTTGAGCCTGAATGTATTGATTATGTAAAGGGATACGCCGAGGATCTAGTTGATTTATTAATTGAGGATCTGGGTGTAAGTAAGAAGTATATTAAGATCATGTTCTCTGGAAACAGAGGTTTTCATGTAAGGATCATAGAGGAGAGAATAAGATCATTGGGTAGAGAGGAGAGAAGGATCATAGCTGATTATATATTAGCTAAAAATCATTCGGCTACTAAAGGATCATTAGGCACAGGATCATTTATTTTACCTCCTCGAATACT
>CAZFDB010000113.1:0-4309 GCA_964517475.1 uncultured Desulfurococcaceae archaeon
ATCCCCTATGAATTGTGTTGGGAGGATCTTGTTCTCGAAACTAACTGCACCGGCTACCTGCAATTCCGCTCCAACCGCTACGAATTCCCCCACGTGGAAAGACACCCTGATCCATCTGGGGGCGTAGCCGCGAGATCTTCTTAGAAAAACAGGTTGATTATCCGTGAATCTAATCACGCTATCATCTACTCTATGAATAATATCTCTGTCATGCTCAACAACGTAATCAACTAAGCCTCTTAACTCATTTAATACGCATCCAAGATCTGTGCACATAGGTCTTCCATGAATATTTCCACTAGTCATAATCAGATATCCATCTGGTATCCTGTCTAGGAGAAGTATTTGGAAACCTGTGTAGGGTAGCATTACACCTAGTGTTGATAATCCCGGAGCCACATACTCTGATACTCCACTATTCTCTCTCTTAGGTAGAATAAGTATTGGTCTCTCGGGAGATACTAGTAATTTCCTAGCCTCATCTGTTAAATAAGTGATTCTCTCAGCAGTTTCCAGGTCCTTAACCATTAATGCAAATGGTTTATAAGGTCTCTTCTTTCGTCTCCTAAGCTCGAGAACTATATCGTCTCGAGAAGCTAGACACGCTATGTGATATCCTCCCACTCCCTTGATAGCGACTATGGATCCTTCTAATATTTTCTTTGATATAAAATCAATAATATCTCTCTCCTTAATATCCAGTCTCTCCCCGCTTGATGCGTATATATATGTTCTGGGGCCACATATCGGGCAACTAATTCCTTGTGCATGGAATCTTCTTATATTCTCAGGATCATTGTAATCTCGGGAGCAGTATTCGCAGAGCACATATTTTCTCATTGAGGTATTCTCTCTATCATATGGTGTTCTAATAATCATTGAGAACCTCGGACCGCACCAAGCACAGCTATTCCAAAAGTAATTATGGAACCTTGAGTTCTTATCTCGTATCTCTCTTACGCAGTCTTCACATATAGCTATGTCAGGAGGAATTATGCTTCTCAGATCCTTGTCATAGGAACTTTTAAGGATCTTGAAATCTCTGTAGCCCACGGATCTACTCTCCTCTACTAAAACCTCCTCGTAATATGCTGGGGGTGGTTTTTCTCTAAATAATCTCTCTCTAAATTCTCTTAATCTACTCTCATCACCCTCTACAAATATCTCGACCTCAGCCCCGCCTCTATTAATAACGTATCCTCTCAAGCTGAGTTTAGTTGCTAATCTATAGATAAATGGTCTATAACCCACTCCCTGAACTACTCCTATGATCCTTATTCTAAGTGCTTTCTCCATCTATGTACTCTCATAAATTATTCATAATGAAAAAATCAAATTATTTAAATGGTTTCTCTCTATACATACCAGGATCTATTCCTCTTGATCCTCTCGCCATGATTATTCCGTGGTAGAATGATTTTATTGGTATAAAATCAATTTCTTTGAAGAATATCCATGCAATACCCATAACACTTGCTAGATCCCATAATCTGAAGTCTGCGTATACTCTCTCCATAGTACTGAGATCTATGAATACTCTCCTGAATAATCCTCTGAGAGGATTATAGCTGACGTGACCAGATAAAATATATTTATCACCACTAAACTCAAGTGAGTAGTCTCTCCCACCTTTCTGATCATGTAGTAGCCATACTCTATCAATCTCCTCAATCACTAATATCCCCTCATCACCCAAGATCTTTGATAAAACAGCGAGTAAATAGATCAGATCATAAGTATCAAAATGAGGAAGAGATAAACCATAGATCAAGGCAATATCAGCTTTAGAAACATATTTATCAATATCCCGAGCATCACCTAAAACAACATCAATATCCAACCCAAGAAGCTCCTTAGCATAAAACTTAGCTCTCTCCAAAGCCGAAGCCCTCAGATCATTAATAACAACCCCGACACTAAAACCTCTCTCAATAAGAACCTTAGCAAGAGATAATCCACCAACACCAACACCACCACACAGATCCAGCACCAAAACACTCTTCTTACCCGAAAGAAACTCTCTAAACCATCTATGCTCAACAACATTGGAGAAAATATTATAAGCCTCCTTAAACCTCCGCCTACCACTACCCGCTAGATCCTCCGGCCAAGGAGAAATTCTATACAGGATCTCAAGATCCCTAGACATACCATGAAAACATAAGTGACAAAAAATAAAAAGGCCCCGCCGACTACGTATAGATAAGATCTATGTAAGTATCAGTACACAAACATACATAAAATCAAGACATAATACAGAAACACATAGCGACGGAACCCGCACAGAGCAGAGCCCCATGCGAGTCCCGCCGTTATGTGTTTCTGTATTATGTCTTGATTTTATGTATGTTTGTGTACTGATACTTACATAGATCTTATCTATACGTAGTCGGCGGGGCCATGTAACTAGTTTGGTTTTTATTATATAAAACTTTTTTGGTCGTTGATTTTTTGGAGGAGGTCTCCGAAAATTTAGATATTTATATATTAAAATTCTTATTTTTTCTCTTGATTCTTTTTATGTATCTTTTTATATAGATTTTTTATTTTGTGATTCATTGATCTTTGGTCTCGCGTCGTTTGTTGATGGATTTATATCTTTTTTCTATAGTAGTGTGGGAGAGGTGATTATGTATTAGATATAGGTTGCTGTTTCTTGTGCTGGATGGTGTTGCTGACAGTGTTTCTGATCCTGTGACTTCTCTTGAGAAAGCTTCTAAACCTGGTTTAGATAGAATTGCTCGTGAGGGTGTTTGTGGTGCTATGTATATTCTTGGTAGAGGAATTGCTCCTGAGAGTGATGAGGCTGTTATCTCTCTCTTTGGATATGATCCTCATGAGATCTATACGGGTAGAGGACCTATCGAAGCTGTTGGTGTGGGGCTGAGTATTAGAGAGGGCTACGAAATAGCTTTCAGAGCTAATTTCGCCACCATAGATCCTTCTACTAAGAGAATAATTGATAGGAGAGTTGGTAGAAGTTTATCTGCTGAGGAGGCTCGAGAACTTGCTGAGGCTCTTGATAACATGGATCTAGGGATCTATGATGGTTATGCTAGGGTTAAAGCATCTATTGGGCATAGAGCTGTGGTTATTATTGGTAGTAGGAGTCATAGACTTTCTCCAATGATTGATAATAGCGACCCTGCCTACAGAAGAAGAGGATTAATAAGTGTAGCAGTTCAGAACTTCGAGCCTTTCATAAGAAGAGTTGAACCCCTGGATCAAAGTAGAGAAGCTATGATTACGGCAGAGTTAGCGAATAGATTCATTGAGAAATCAATTGAGATACTCGAGAACCACCCCGTGAATAATATTAGGAGAGAGAAGAGTCTTCTCCCAGCAAATAGTATTATCCTAAGAGACGCGGGAGGATCAATACCTAGACCAACACCTCTAAGCAAGAAATATAATGCAAGATTCACTGTATTAGCTGAGATGCCTGTTGAGGTAGGGCTAGGAAGAATCTTTGGTGCCGAGACAATAGCTCTGGAGTACATCGAGGATCCTGCGAGGAACTATATGGATAGATTAGAGAGAACATTAAACGCTCTTAAGAAGAGTGATATAGTATATGTTCATCTAAAAGGTCCAGACGAGCCGGGGCACGACGGAGATTTTGAGTTGAAGAAAAAGAAGATTGAGGATATAGACAAATACTTTGTTCAACCATTACTAGATGATAGAAGCAGTGATCTAGCAATATTGGTCACAGGAGATCACGCTACACCACCCAGCAAAAAAGCTCATACAGATGATCCTGTTCCAATAGCACTAAATATTCCAGGGATCGAGCCAGACAAGACAACTAGATTCACTGAGAGAGATTGTTTAAGAGGTGATTTAGGGATATTTGAACATGGTTGGGAAATGCTCCCCACAGTAGTAAAACGATATTTTTCATAAAGTGAGTATTCCTCTCCACATATTCTCCTCAATATAGAGTTCTCGGCTCTATACTAAATATCTTATATACAAAACCCATCACATCACTCATCTGTTTTGCCTGGACCTCAGGCAATGCCCCGAGATGACCAGAGGATCTCTCTACTCTTAGATAGGACTCGTTACCTAACTCTTTTAATCTTGCGTGGAATTTGAAGGCGTGGGCTGGATGCACTCTGTCATCATGCAAACCTGTGTAGATGTATGTTGGTGGGTACCTAACATCTTCTTTGATATTATGATATGGTGAGTATGATAACAAGTACTCTCTATCACCGGGATTATCCGGGTCTCCGTACTCAGATACCCACACCCTACCTATGTACAGTAGATGGAATCTGAGCATATCGAGAACCGGGTATCC
>CAZFDB010000114.1:0-4301 GCA_964517475.1 uncultured Desulfurococcaceae archaeon
AGCGGTCATCATCAATAATAATTATATATCCTCAGCTAATAAAAATCATTGAGAATTGAATATTCATATTAGATCCCTAACTCTTCAAGATCTTATTTGTTCTTTAACGATCCTTGATTCGTATATTGATGATAAATCTTATAATTTTCTTACAACTGAAAGCCTAGTCCCTCAGGGCGGGGAGGAGGTCAGGTGTTTCTTGATCGAAATTAGTACAAGGATCTTTTTAAGGACCCTTATTTTTATTGAGTGAGAATTATATATAGTGCTTAGGATAGATTTTATTTCAAGCTAGAGGAGGATATGGTTGAGTAGTGTTATAAGGATTAGAGACGTGGTTATATCCACGATAGCACATGCTACAGAAAGTTTCGAGAAGGTTGAGGAGGCTATTATGAATATTATAACTCCTGATCTAAGGGATCTTTATCGTAGCAAGATAACCTATGAAGATACAATAGGATATTATAAGGATCCTATTAGAGTATATAGATTAAAGATCTCTCAGAGAGACTCTGATCAGGTTATTAAATGGATCCTTGGTAAATTGTCTAGATCAGAGTTTGAGATACTTCTATTATCACTCGAGGATCGGTATGATAAGAAGAGTAGAAGAATATTTATTAGACTATCTAAACAAGACGCTTTTCTAGGAGAAGTTTCTCTGGGATTTGATGATGATATTATTCACATATCTATTGGTGTAAGTAATGTTAAGTCTATAAAGGATCTTGAGAATTATTTGAGGAGTATGGTGAGTAAATAAATTGATCTGGGCTGATCTACTAGTACTTAAAATTGATAAAGAAATCCTCGAATATCTTCTTCAGAATCGTTTCAAAGTTATAGGTTTAATAAATCCTGATCTTGTCCCAGAGGAGTATAGAGATAAGATAATTATTATAAGAAGAAAATTATTTGATGACATAGATCGCGTTTTTCCATCAAAGGATTACTTGATTGGTTTCATCCCAAGGGATAAGGAGAGTGCTAGGAGAGCCGGTAAAATAAATTCAGTGATCTCTGTAATATTTGATGAAGAGAATATAGAGTTCTGCACCAAAGAACAAATCTCTGTTATGAGGGGAAAGAATTCTTTTATCGAGATCTTAGCCAGATCAATTCTCAATAATGATTACTACCCAAGATTCATGAGACACGCCATGAGATGCGTGAGAAGAGCTGTTCTCGAAGGAATCGATGTTGTTCTATCGTCAGGTGCAAGAGATCTGGAAGAGTTATTTTCTCCGGGAGCCTTCAGAGTTATTGAGAGATCTATGATTGGTTTAAGAGGATCATTGACATATTCATGGTTTAGAGTTATTGAGAGATGGAGAAATGATCTGGTGAAAATAATTGATTCTTCAAAAAGAGCCTAAGAAACCACGAAAAAGATATCTCGTATTCAAACTATACAGTACTGGTGAAGCACCTGATTTCACGATATTAGCAGAATACTTAACAAAGTACATAAAAGATTTCGTGGGGTTGCATGGATTAGTTGATACCTCAGTAAAATTAATTAGATTCGAGAAAACAACGAGATACGGGATCATAAGAATAATATCAAGAGATCTCAACACAGTACTTCTAGGCATCATAAGGATTAGGAGAATTAATAATAAAATAATCTCGATAATACCACTTAAATTAACAGGAAACTTAAGTAGAGCAGTTAAATATATCAGAAGAGTAGAAGGAAAAATATAGACTTAAAAGCTCCTCACAATATAAATATAAAGGACCGACCCGACCATAGCGGCCGGGCAACACCCGGACTCATATCGAACCCGGAAGTTAAGCCAGCCGCGTTGTAGAGGCTGTGAGGTCCGCAAGGACTCGCAGCCTCTACAAGTCGGGATCGGTCCTTCTCCACTAATTATTTAATTTAAAGTTTGCTACTCCCGTGTATAAAGTGATCATTAATTATATATGTTTCAGATCTTATATTAGTTATTTTCATTATATTTTATAAGGTTTATAACACAGTTACTTTAGTGGTGATATTTTTGGGAGGAGAGCGAATAGTTATTGACACAGACGCCTGCATTAGCTGTGGTGCATGTGTAGCTGTTTGTCCTCATAATGCATTAGAACTTGATGAGAATGGGAAAGCAAGAGTTATATGGGATAAGTGTGAGAGTGATTTCGAGTGTGTTAAGGTTTGTCCTGTTAATTGTATATGGCCTGCATCACAGGCTCCTGCGGAGGCTAAGACGAAGGGTAAATGGTATAGATTCTCTGGGGCTTTAAGTGAAGACTTGGAGAAAGAGTATCGTGAGTGGTTATCTAAGTACGGGATAAGGTATTAATTAAATCACTAGTTAAATTATATTCTCTTTTTTAATTCTCAGAGGATTTATTTGGATCATCATTAATTGTTTGTAGAGATTAGTTTTTATTTTGAATAAAGAAAGGAATTCAATTGAGATGATACCCTCTGTAAAAATAATAAGTTTCACTGAGCATGGTGACAAGCTAGTAGCTGTTTCATCAAAGAGATCATTGTCGTCAAAAGATATTGAAGAGATCGAGGAGAGAATGAGTGATGAGGAGATTGATGAATGGATCAGAGAGACTTTCAGAAGAGGACATTTATCCCCATGGGAACATTCCCAGTATACTTTCGAGGTGAAGTGTTCTAGGGTATGTACTCATCAACTTGTTAGGCACAGGATAGCGTCTTATACACAGCTTTCTCAGAGATACAATGATAAACTTCTCCAACCCGAGGATCCTGGCTACTGGGAGGAGATCTCTAAGAAAGTGCTTGAGGGGGATAATGAGGCTTTGTCAAGGATCAAAGAATTGTTTTTCATAGATCCTGATTGGGGTATAGATGATCAGAGAAGTATAGCCTCAACATATGCGAGAGCTGTGGCTAGTTACTGGGAACTTAGAAAGAGAGGTTTCTCGAGAGAGGATGCTAGATATATTCTTCCACAAGCCATAGTGAGCAAGATAATTGTTTCAATGAATGCTAGAGAGATACTTCATTTCCTTGGTCTGAGGATGTGTACACATGCTCAGAAAGAGATTAGATTGGTTGCGTGGATGCTTTGGGGAGAGCTTATGAAGATCCACCCTAGATTATTTAGCTACGCTGGCCCGTACTGCTTAATTGATAACAATATTCATTCAAACAAGATCTATTCATTACAGGATCTATTGAATGGATCTATTGAGTTCAGTATCGATAGATGCAGAGAAATGGTTCCTAGAAACGGAATTATTAACTGCGTAAAACACTCATATAATATTTTTATTAAATACCACAATACTAGTATGGAAGATTAATCCAGGAGCTTCTTCAGAAGATCTTCTCCCTTAAATATTGATACTTCACCGGATCTTTCGCCGATGATGATTATGTAGTTCATGTATGGAAATAATCCTGTTGCTAAGACGCCTTCAATAGATCTTATCTCATTGTCTATTTTCGCGGGATCTTTGATTGGTTCATTTATTTTTATGTCAGCAATAATATTTCCATTATCACTTATCACAGGACCAATCTTACCACTAGATACTCTGAGCTCAAGAACATATCCAAGATCTCTTAATTTTCTCGAGACATAATAGATTGCGAATGGGTGTATCTCAACAGGGATCCTGCCTCCATATCCTAAGTAGCTTACTATTTTAGAGTAATCCGCTAAAATAAATCTCTTGTCTGAGGAGTAAGCAATAATTTTCTCTCTAAATAATGCTCCACCACCCCCTTTCAATAAATTCCCTTCATTATCAATCTCATCTGCACTATCAATATAGATATCTATTTGATCTATAGGAACATTAGTTTCTACGCATCTAGCACCTCTAGACCTCAGATACATTGATGTATCAAAACTTGTGGAGAAGAAACATTTTTCTCTAAGAATTTTGCCTGGGAGATACTCTATAAATAATCTAATCGTGGATCCGCTACCAATCCCTATGTTATCGAAACTCATCTTATTCAGAAAATAAATCATTTTCTTAACAACTTCTCTCCTAGCTAATAAAACATCTTCACTTAAGTTCTGGGTCATTAAATAACCCATGCTAATATAAGTGTAGAGAATAAATTATTATTTCTAATCAGAATTATTATCCTCCAAACAATAGTAGTTAGGTGATATATTGCAGAATTATATAAAGGAGCTATTTCCTCACAAAGAGATCCAGGAGCTTCTCGAATTATATAGACCTATATGGGCTCTTGGGTATGCTCAGCAATTAATGAGCTGGGATCTAGAGACATATATGCCTGTGGAAGGATCTTTGGCTAGAAGCCTGGTTTTTCAAGAGATCTCTTTATT
>CAZFDB010000115.1:0-4296 GCA_964517475.1 uncultured Desulfurococcaceae archaeon
CTCTTAACAATACTGTTCGTATTTGTATCATCTCTACTAGGTATAGTATATGGCATGTTAGTAGCTCTCGGCGCTCCCGCTACGAGTAGCAATGTAATGGCTCTATTAAATTCTCTCGTGATCCCAATGATCATATTTGTTCTCATAATGAATCTAATAACTTACATAATCTCACCATACGTAATCAATCTAATATATGGTGCTAAGAGAGATAGTGGTTTACAAGAGATGGTTGATAGAGTAGCTATGAGACTAGGGCTTAAGAAACCCCCGAAAGCAGTTGTTGTGAGAGGACCGCCCAACGCATTTGCTTACGGAAATATAATCTCTGGTAGATACGTTGCTGTCTCTGATGAAATGCTTAGATTAACTAATGACGAGGAGTTGGAGGCAGTGATCGGTCACGAAATAGGTCATCATCTACATAGAGATAACACGATAATGTTGTTCCTAGGAATTCTCCCCTCAGTAATATACTACTTAGGAATAACACTAATCAACTCGGGACTTTATAGCTCAGGTTATAGTAATAGGAGAAATAATGGCGGTTTAATACTCGTAGCCATAGGAGTTGTTGCTGTAATGATATCATTCCTGATACAACTACTAGTCCTAGCCTTCAGTAGATTAAGAGAGTACTACGCTGATTACGAAGGAGCGAGGGCGGCAGGTAGAAGAGCTATGCAGAAGGCTTTGGCTAAGATACATCTCTACTATAGACGTAGCCCAAGTGCTAGAGAAATAGTTTCTAGAAGTAATCTCAGAACATTATTTATATACGCATTCACCGAAGCATACGCAAACCCGTTCTACAGCGTCTCCGACGACACTATCGAGACTATAAAGAGATCTGATTACTCATCATTCGAGGAAATATTCGCTACACATCCACCGATTCCTAAGAGACTCAAAGCATTGGATCAATACAAAGAATTACCTGAGTAAAAAACTTATCTACTTATCCTCAAAATAATATTTTTTTAACACATCCACCAGCTCCTGAGGACACTTAATCGCTCCTCCATTCATTTCGGCACATACAACTACTAAGTATCCCTTAGCTGATAATTTCTCTGTGGAGAGATTATGTATCTCGAAGCTGTATCTTATACTCTTCTCCTTGATCCCCGACACCCACAGAACTACTTCAACAAGATCATTGTGTCTCAATGGGTTGAGAAACTGTATGAAGAACTCTATTCTTGGTAGCCAGATCCTCTTCTCATTAAAAACTCTATAATTCAAACCATTTGATCTAAGCAACTCCTCCTCTGCTCTCTCCACATATTTAGCGTAGTTGCTGAAATGAACAACACCTGCCGCATCAGTCTCCGCGAATGCTACATGAAATCTGTTGTGGAACTTTACATTCATTTTAAATCCATAATAACTTTAAATGATAATCATTATATGGGTTATTTCTATGAGAGCTATCACAATGATCGATGTTGGTGACGTGGATAAGCTTGTTGAGAGAGAAGTTGATGTTCCAAAGATCTCTGATGAAGAGATCTTGTTAAAAGTATCTGGTTGCGGGATCTGTTATAGAGATACTCTTGCTAGAAGAGGTTTTATGCGTGTTAAACCACCGGTTATCCCTGGACACGAGATCTCTGGAAGAATAGTTGAGGTAGGTGCGAAGGTCCCCAAGACATTCTCCGTAGGTGATTATGTTGCTTCACTGATCTATATCTATGATCATAGAGACCCTAAATGTTCTGAAGGTCAGGAAAATATCTGTAGATCAAGGGTATCGATCGGTGAAGAAGTTGATGGATGCTACGCTGAATATGTCAAGATCCCTTACTGGATCGCTGTTAAGATACCTAGTCTAGGAGAGGCTAAGCCTGAGGCTTATAGCTTTTCAGCATGCGTGGTGGGAACTATTGTTAGAGCACTAAAAACTATTGGTGGTGTGTGGAGGGGAGGCAGAATATTGATTACTGGAGCAAGTGGTGGAGTAGGGATCCACGCAATCCAAGTTGCTAAAGCATACGGTCTCGAAACAATTGCTGTGACTAGGAGTGAGGAGAAGGCTAGACTTATAAAGAATGTCGGTGCTGATCACGTAATTGTTTATAGAGATAAGTTCTCTGATGATGTGAGGAAATTATCAGATGGTGAGGGAGTTGATTATGTGCTTGAAACAGTTGGTGGCCCAACGATCAGAGAATCTATAAGATCTCTTAGGTGGGGAGGAAAGATTTTGTTGATCGGTAATATTGATCCTAGTCCCCAAAGCATTCAGTTAGGTCTACTAATACTTAGAGAGAATCATATTATGAGTGTGATGAATTCTTGTAAGAGTGAGCTTAGAGAAGCAATAGATCTTATTAGTAGAGGATTAGTTAAACCAATTTACAGAACTATTCCTCTGGATCAAGAGAGTGTTAGGGAGGCTCATAGAGTTCTTGAGAAAGGAGGTTCTGTGGGAAGAATAGTTATTACCCCATAAATATTGTTGCAGGTTTTTCTCTTGAGAGATCTTCTCCGTACAGAGGATCTATACGTGGGCGTAGGAGATAAGTTAATCATAGAATCAATTAATATGAGGGTCGGCTACGGCGAGGTTGTTTCGATCCTTGGGCCAAATGGTTCTGGTAAATCAACTCTTTTAAGAGCCTTGGCAGGATTCCCCAAAACAAGGGTTTTTAAAGGATCTATTTATTTCGAGAATAAAGATATAACTTATATGGATCCTGTGGAGAGATGTAGATTAGGTATATCATTAATGCATCAGAACCCTCCGAGACTTAGGGGCGTGAGGATCAGAGTATTGCTTGATAAGATACTCTCGAGAGAAATTAAATCATTGGTTGATAGAGAGAGGGAGATTAATAGAGTTGCTGAGGCTCTTGAGATAAAGCATTTGTTAGATAGAGAATTTGGTTACGGGTTAAGTGGTGGGGAGATTAAGAGAGTTGAGTTAGCAACAGTGATTCTTCAGAGACCGAGACTAGCATTAATAGATGAACCTGATTCAGGAGTTGATGTTGATAGTCTCTTCATAATATCTTCAGCAATTAATAACTTGGTTAAGGAGGATAGTGGTTTGGTGCTTGTGACCCACACAGGTGGTGTGGCTAGGTATATAAATATTTCAAGAGCTTATGTCATGATTAGTGGGAAGATAGTTGCTGAGGGTTCTGGTAATGATGTTTTTAATAAATTATTTAGTGAGGGATTCAAAGCTTTTGTGAGGTGATCATATATGAGTAAGAGAGAGATTTTGGAGAATATTAGGTTAAGAGCTAAGGAAGCTATTAATAAACCAGCTATCTACGGCGAAGACCTCGATGTCGAGAAAATATTATTTGAGAAACCTGTTGAGACTGAAATAGATCTTGGGAAAATCTCTGATCTAGGGCTGGATCTTAGTGAGAGGAGTAGTTCCGCAACATATCTCCAGATCGACTCATATATTAAGAGTTATAGGAAGATCTCGTCTGATGTTGAGATTATGAGTATTGAGGAAGCTGTTGAGGAGAGATGGGATGAGGTTAAGGATTACTTCTGGAGACTCATTGATCCATCGACAGATAAGTATGTAGCTTACACAGTCTTGAGAGGATCCGGAGGGTTCTACATAAGGATTAAGAGGAATAGTAGGGTTCATATGCCTATTCAAGCATGTATGATGAGTAGAGGCGGTGCACAATTACTTCACAACATAATTGTTCTCGAGGAGAATTCTGAGGCAACGATATTATCTGGTTGTTTAGCAGCTATCGAGAAATTAAATCTTCATGTAGGTGTATCGGAAATATATATGGAGCCTGGATCCAAATTAAATTCTGTGATGATTCATTCATGGACAAACGTTTCACATGTTAGACCAAGAACAAAGATTCTTATGAAGGATAACACCACATTAATAGACTACTACATAAATATCAGCGATGTAAAAACTCTCCAGACATACCCCGTAGTGGTGTCCGAGGGATCCGGTAGTAAGATTATGAGCACATCAATTATTCTAGGCTCAGGAGAATCTTACTATGATGTTGGTGTAGGAGTAAATTTGCGCGGAGATGACTCAAGTGCTCAATTAATAAGTAGAGTAGTTGCCAAAGATAATTCAAGAATAGTGAATAGATTATTTGTGGGGTCTAGGGGGAGGGGGAATAAAGCGTATATTGAGTGTAATGGATTAATATTATCAGAGAAATCCTCGATAACCACTATACCGGAGCTAGATGCAAGAAACCCGGACTCGGATCTCTACCACGAAGCATCTATAGGAAGAATACGTGATGAAGAGATTGATTATTTAATAAGCAAAGGATTAAGTTATAG
>CAZFDB010000116.1:0-4268 GCA_964517475.1 uncultured Desulfurococcaceae archaeon
GCTTAGATCTATAGCTTTCATAGAAGTATTCTAAACTTCTCAAATTATCTTCAAATCTCTTCTCCTCCTCACGAAGTATTCTCTCTATTCTCTCTCGCAGGATTCTACCGAGATCAACTTTATATTCATCATAGATCTCATCAATTCTCTTAATAGCTTTATTAATAGCGTACTCAACTAATTTAATAGGATCTCCAAAAACTTCTACAGTACACATTTAAATCACCCTACACCCAAAGCTTTTCTCAATAGACTTGATATATCTATCTCCTCAACTTTACTCCAGCGAGAAGGTAAAATAGTTATCACAGGCCATCTCCTTGTCGCGGAGATCTTGTCAATATAATCTTTGACTAGATCCCCTATCTCCTTAGTTATATATATGATTGAGTACTCACCTGAACCAATATAAGTATCTAGTAATCTTCTGATTTTTACAGGATCATTATCTTCAACAACTACACCATCAACACCTATTAAATTGAACATATTAACAGTGTATCTATCGCCTATGACTAGTATCTTCTTTCTCTCCAAGTAAACACCGTCTATAATATTTCAATAGAGAATAATTAAAAACTATCAAAAACATGTTGTTATGGGTCGTAGAATAGTGTTTATGCCGGAGAAAATGAGTCTTCTGAGAATAATTGTGCCTATAGAATATATTGAGGAGGCCATATTCGCTCTTATTGAGAGCGGGGTTTTTCATGTATCCTCAAAACCAGGTAAAGGATCTTTGGCCGAGAGATCTAGGAGAAACATGGTTTTGGTTGAAGAAGCTTTATCGAGATTAGAGCAATACGCGCAATTAGCTGATGTTAAGATCGCTAAGAGAGAGAGTGATAGAGTTGTAATAAGACCAGATTCAGTATTGATATTTATAGACGAGATTATTGAGAAAAACAGGATCGTGGATTTAGAATTCGAGGATCTTCTAAATAAACATAGAGAAGCTGAGGGCAAGATCTCTGAGTACGAGAATATTCTAGAACTACTAGATCCTTTCAAGAACATTGATACAGATCTTGAGAATCTTCTAAGAGGTAAAAACATAAAGATCAGGATATTCTCTATCCCAAGAGAAAAACTAGATGTACTGAGAATAGATATTGAGAATAAACTCAAGAACTATACTCTCCTATACGAAGTAAGTGAGAGAAAAAATATATCTTGTGTAATCCTGTACTCGTCCGAGGAGGAAGGTGTTCTAAATGAGATCTTGAGAAGTAGTAAAGCTAAGACAATAGAGATTCCATCGGATCTTCCTAAGAATCTAAGTAAGATCTATGGTATAATTAGAGAAGATTTAGAGGAGTATAAAAGATATATATTAGAGCTTAAGAAAAAAGCTAAAGAGAAATTCAATAAAATAAAAGATTTATTCATAGATACTTACAAAGGTTTAGTTTTTCTAAGAGATTTTCTCAGAATAAGTAGTCATGGATACTTCACATCTCACTACGGATCATTGGAAGGATACGTGCCTTCGAAAATGAGGAGTAAGGTGTCTAAAAAACTTATTGAAGAGACACATGGCAATGTATATATTGAGTTCAGGGAGATAGGTCGTCTCGAGAAGAGAGATGAGGAGCCACCTACCTATTACAAGATACCTAGATTTCTAGAACCTTTTAAAATGATCCCAGATCTCTATGGAACACCTAGTTATAGCGAGGTTGTGCCTGTATTCATTGTGGCGGTGACTTTCCCGATTATTTTTGGTCTCATGTTCCCAGACATTGGTCATGGATTAGCTATATTAATAACAGGTTTAGTCTTCTGGAGAATACTAGGAAGAGAGAATAAGAGTTTTAATGAGTTGGGTCTCTTACTAATGTACTTAGGTATCTCGTCGATAATCACAGGCTTCTTATCAGCAGAGTTTTTCGGACCCGCTACTCCAGTCGCTAAATTACTCGAGAAATTCTACGAGGATCATCATATTCATCCACCACTTAGTCTACCAATTTATAACCCTGAGGCTAATGTTGTTGACGCCCTATACTTCTTCATATTACTCTCTATAAGAATAGCAACGATCACTATGTTCATAAGCTCTTTCCTATGTGTAATAAATGCTGTGGTTAATAGAGAAATAGATTACTTAATTGCTTTAGCTCTACCTAGATCACTTGTTTTCTTAAGTATCTTGATCCCAGCTTTTTCTTCAAATGCTACAGATATTGTTGGATCCTACTACTATTACATAAGTTTAGGGCAATTATTCGGTGTATCTCAAAGTTTTTCAGTACCAATCTATATAGAGATCTCTAAATGGATGCTTGATATATCATTAATATGGATTATATTCGGAGAAAGTCTCGCGGAGATCATACACGGGGGATTGAGCGAGGGGATAAGGAAGATCGGGAATGGGTTCATGGAGATGTTTGATACAGTCATAATGGCTTTGGGTAACTCTATGAGTTATTTAAGGATTATGGGTATAGCACTTGCACATATAGCTGTCGTGGTCTCCTTCTACGCTCCTGTGCTGAACTTATTATATAGTCCTAATATACCGGAGCAAGTATCTGCGTGGATCATTTATTCCATAGGAAATTTACTGGCTATGTCTCTGGAGGCGGTTATAGCTTTTGCGCATACTCTCAGGCTTCATCTCTATGAGATGTTTAGTAAATTCTATAGAGGTCAGGGAAGGTCTTATGAGCCAATTATACCATTAGAAGTTATTATTCAGTGAAAGTATGGATACTTGAATAAATTAATAATTCAATAACCCATAGATGTTATATAGATAAGAATCTTCTTAATCTCTCAGTAGATAACAAGCCTATTTTTCCTAGAAGTATTGACACAAGATCCTCTACATCAAGTATCTTAATTAAATATACAGCCCATAACTGTGAATATGTGAAGGGATACGAATACATCGCCAAGACCCCATTTCTTCTAGCGATTCTTCTAAGATACCCTCTTATAGAGACTATACTATTAATTAAATCATGTGATACAAGGGTGGGAGGATAGAATCTTCTTAGAATAGCTAGTAGTCTTGTCTCATCAGAGTCAAGCATATCGTTCACTACTTCTCTCGAGAAACTGCATGAGAAGATTCGTGTTCTCGGCAAAATATTCTCAATCTTATCTCTCAATCCTCTATATACAATCTTGGATACGAAATTCAGTAAATACTGGTCAATATATGGGCAATTCATCCCCCTAGTCTCTGGGTACTCAGTAGCGATATTGTAGATAAGATCCATTGTAGAGATATCTAGTGATAATATAACAGCTAAATCACCGGGAATGTTCCTAGAAAATTCTTTATAGTAGTACTCGAAGGTGGGGAAACCAATTCTCTTAATACTATATAAGATCCTGGTTAAACTAAGTTCATCTCTTAGAATATCCTCTAAGAAATCTCTTAGATCCGTAGGTAGAACATTTAATATTTCGTTTAATTTCTTAGTCTCCCTAGATAATAATTCTCGTAGTACTATTGAGAATGTTTTCGCAACAGAGATCTTTCTCATAGTATCAGTTATTATCTTAGTATCTTCACTTAATTCCTCAAATGATTTTGAAATAGTGTACAAGTACGTGTCTAGTGAAAGCTCAAAACTCATTACATCTTTCGGAGATAAACCCTTTACGTATTGATAATACGATGTCTCTTTTAATATATCGAAGAAATCTTCTAAACTATTTGCTGAGAGGAGATCTTGGATATTCTTCTCAGTTAAACATGTGCTGTAAAGAATTCTTAGCTTAGGAGCTAGATATATGAGGTCTAGTGATAAACTCATTATCTAATCCTCCATAAAGAAAGTTATTTTAGTTCGTAGATCTCTAAGAATCTTTCTAGAACTTTATTAATAGCTATTTCTCTTCTGCTAACATAAGTTTCTCTAAGATTCTCTAATGTCTCCTTAAGTCTTTTCTCGTAGTTCTCCTTTAACTCAGATATTTTCTTATCAATATCTCTCCTGGTTTCTTCTATCAACTTATTAATCTCTGATCTGATCTCTTCTCTTAATCTCTCCACTAATCTATTGATCTCTGTCTCTAGTTTCTCACGATCCTTTGAAGACTCCTCTATTTTCACCTCTAAAAACTTCTCTGTTTCTTCAAGTATTCTAAGGATCCTCGATACAGTGTCTTGAGACAATATTAATTCTCCGAATCTAAGTACTCTACATACTTAAAATTTTTCTCGTAGACACGAGATAGCCTGTGTGTCCTATCATTCGTATCTTTGGTCTAATAGCTTTTTTCTTAGCTTCATAGATTGTCTCTATGAT
>CAZFDB010000117.1:0-4193 GCA_964517475.1 uncultured Desulfurococcaceae archaeon
GAAACAGTACATGTTCCACAATCAAAACATCTAGATATACCTACGGCACCAAGCTTCTTTATAGTATTCATAAGTTCAGGATTAATTCTATACACAACTCTTGATCGATAAGCTCCTGCCACCATAATAATCTCCTAAAATATTAGATTAGGAAAGATTATAAATATATCCGCATAGTTATTGAAAAAAGAATAAAGAATATAATCATAAAAGTAATATTAAAGATCAATTGAAGAAGTCTCGGAACAATAATATTCTAGGGAAAATTTTTAATTATTATTTAATTTACTGGATCAAGCTAAAATCTAAGTTGATCATCTTTATATTTATCCGTAATGACATCTGTCTATATTTTATATAACTACTCGTGATTTAGTTATATTGGTGTAATATTGGTTCATGAATGGGCGTTGTCTGAGGCTATAATAAGTTATATTGAGGAGCATCATAGAGGTAAGAAAGTTCTTGAGATATCTCTTGGACTAGGTGAGTTGCAGAATATTGATGAGGAGATACTGATTTTCTCACTGAGAGAATTACTTAAATCAAAGAATATGGGGGATCCTAAGATCAGTGTTAGGAGAATCCCTATCACGCTGAGATGTAGATCTTGCGGATATACTTGGTCTCCTAATATGTCGGAGTTGTCCGAGGAATTGCTAGAGGTGTTTCATTTTGTTCCAGAAACTATTCACTCATATCTTAGATGCCCTAGATGCGGTTCTAGAGACTACGAGATAGTTGCTGGTCGTGGAGTATATATTGAGAAATTGGTGATTGAGTAATGTTTAGAGAGGATCCTAGGGAAACAATTATTAAGTTTAGGCTAAGGACGATTAAGCATATTATTCCTATAATGAGTTATAAGGGTGGTGTAGGTAAAACAATAGTATCATCTTTATTAGCAATATCACTCTCTAATCTTGGGTATAGGGTAGGTGTTCTAGATCTTGATTTCACAAATCCCTCACTTCATAAAATCCTCGGAATAGATCCTTCCGAGGCTAAACCTAGAGAAGAGAAAGGTGTGGTTCCACCAGAGATCAACGGATTAAGTTTTATGAGCCTTGTATACTACATAGGTGATAACCCAGCACCATTTAGAGGAAAAGAATTATATGAGATCTATAGAGAGATTCTTAGCATAACTATATGGGGAGAAAAAGATTTTCTAATAATTGATCATCCGCCAGGGCTCACAGACGTGTCATTAGACACTATAAATCTACTAGGAAAGATCTCGAGACCCTTAATAATCTCCTCCATTAGCAAATTAGCTGTTTCACCAACAATTAATTTAGTGAAGCTATTAAGAGAGGTATCTACAGAACCACTAGGAGTGGTACTTAATATGTATAGAGACAATACCGAGATAAGTTTTGAGATTGAGGAAATATTCAGGAGAAACAGAATAGATCTGTTGGGTAAGATAAGATATGATCCTGATATAGAAAAATTTATTGGATCCATAGATAAGATACGTGAAACAACTGCTTATAATGATGTGAGGGAAAATATAGTTAAAGAGGTTCTTAGAAGACTTGGAGTATCCTAATAACGAGTCATCACTACACGGAATAGATTGTATTGAAAAGATCTTTAGAAGAGACAAGGAATTAATTATTAAAGTAGTCTCAGCTATAAAATCACTATCCAATAAATTATCTAAATTATACGGCGAGGAGCATAGGATCAAGATAATGAATTTCTGTGGAACACATGAGTGGAGCATCGTTAGATACGGGTTAAGAAGTCTACTACCTAGAAACATAGAACTTGTGGCGGGGCCTGGTTGCCCAGTCTGTGTAACACCTTCATACTATATAGAGAGGATAATAGAGCCAGCTCTCCAAGGAGTAGTTGTATACACCTACGGAGATGTTTATAGATTAAGAACTATTAGATCTGTAGGCAATGTATATTCATTCTCCGAAGCCAGGGGATTGGGAGCTGATATACGTGTTGTTAACAGTTTTAACGAGGCTATGGCTCTTGCTAAATTAGATAAGAAAGAATCTATATTCGTGGGAATAGGCTTCGAGACCGTCGCTCCTGGATATGCTAAGAATATATTAGGGGATAAAGTTCCTGAGAACCTTTCTCTTGCAAGCCTGGTTAAATTAACTCCTCCGGCTATGTTCTATTCACTAGAGATTCTTCAAGAGAAACCAACTGATCCTCCTATAGCAGGAGTTATAGCTCCTGGGCATGTGTCTACGATAACTGGGGCTAAGACTTGGCGCCCTGTCGTAGAGAACTTTAATATACCTGTTGTAGTAGCCGGTTTCGAGCCACTAGATGTTCTCTTAGCTATTCTCGAGATAATTAAGAGATATATTGAGAATAAGCCAGAGCTGGTTATCGAGTATAAGAGAGCTGTTTCATGGAATGGTGATTTAGGTGCTCAAGAGAGTATTTACAGAGTTTTTAGAGTATCTGATGATGCTTGGAGAGGAATTGGTTTTTTACCGAATAGTGGTTTGAGACTAAGAGAATTATTCTCTAGAAAAGACGCGTATAAGAGATACGGTATAGATGATCTAGAACCTTCTAAATGGAGGAAGGATCTTCCTCCTGGTTGTAGATGTGCTGAAGTGGTTTTGGGTAAGGCTACACCTAATCAATGTCCATTATTCATGAAGATCTGCACACCAGATAAGCCATATGGTCCATGCATGGTCTCGATCGAGGGCACATGCTCTATATGGGCGAGATATGGATCGTATCAAGAGATATCTCTTGAAGAGGTTTCTTAATATGTGCTGGGGTGTTCCAGCAGTAGTTAAGAAGATCCTTGAGGATAAAATCACTGCGTTAGTTGATTTCGGAGATGGTATTGATAGAGAGGTCGTGATCGGAATATCTGATGAAGAGATTCGAGAAGGAGACATAGTTCTTGTCCACGCAGGAGTGATTATATCAAAGATAGATAAAGAGGATCTGGAGAAACATAGAGAATACATAGATCTTTTATTAAAAGATATTACTGAGAGAATTGGTGAGTTGCATGAGTGATTTCATAAAACTCTCCCACGGATCCGGTGGAGTGGAGATGAGAGAATTAATAATGAGATTAATAGTTGATAAAGTTGATCATAGGCTCAGGAGATATGGGGATGGTGTAGGTATTGATGTGCTTGATGATGGCGCGGCTATTAAGGTGGGTGATAAATACATTGTTATCTCAACAGATTCCTATACTGTGAAACCAATATTTTTCCCAGGAGGAGATCTGGGGGTTTTAGCAGCCTCAGGATCAATAAATGATGTTCTTATGATGGGTGCTAAACCAATTGCTTTGATGGATTCAATAGTTGTTGAGGAGGGGTTTCCTACAAATGATCTTGAAAGAATAATAGACTCATTCCTCAGAGTACTTAGAGAAGAGAATATTGCGTTGATAGGTGGAGATTTTAAGGTTATGCCTAAGGGAGAGATCGATGGTGTTGTTATCAATGCTGTTGCTATAGGGATCGCTGATAAGTTAATCGTAGATAACCCGAGACCTGGGGACAAGATCATTGTGTCTGACTACTTAGGAGAGCATGGGGCTATTATAATGATGTATAGATTAGGGTTAGGTAGTAGAATAGATATTATTGAGAAGAGTTTATTAAGAAGTGATGTTAAACCATTAACAAAATTAATGATCCCGTTGATTGAGAGATATGGAGACTATATCCACGCAGCCAGAGATCCTACGAGAGGTGGTTTAGCAGGTGTTTTATATGAGTGGGTGAGTAGTTCTAAGAATATGATTATTTTGAGAGAAGAGGAGATCCCGATTAGAGATCCTGTTAAGAGATACTCAGAGATGCTAGGAATCGATCCTTTATATCTAGCGAGTGAAGGCGTGGCAGTATTTTCAGTAGATCCTGAGATAACACCTGATTTTATCTCGTATATAAATAATCTAGGTTTCAAAAACGCGAGAGTGATTGGTGAGGTGAGGGAGACTAATAGATATGCTGGGAAAGTCTTTTTAGAGACCGTGGTTGGTGGTTTAAGAATACTGGATCCTCCGAGGGGTGAGATTGTACCAAGAATATGTTAGCGGCACAAGAATCATAAGAATTAGAGACACTACACTAATACTCAAGAAAAAATTTTTTGATCTCGAGATAATCTATCGAGGAAAGAAACTATGTATATACACAGAACATAGCCTCGAGCAAAAAATAAATTGCTCATAT
>CAZFDB010000118.1:0-4109 GCA_964517475.1 uncultured Desulfurococcaceae archaeon
ATAATCTATCTTCACCCCATTATCTAGTAAAGTCCTGAGGATCATATCACCTGCTCTGTCTCCATCTACGAATGCAATAACAGTTTTCTTCTGAGCAAGTCTTTTAAGTGTCTCCGGTATCTTGCTATGCGCCCCCTCAATAGCAATCACGTTTTTGTACCCTGCTCTTAAGAGATTAAGTACATCGGCTCTACCCTCCACAATAATTATTGTGTCGCTAGAAGCTACCTCTGGTCCAGCTGGTAATCTCTCCGGACCATAGGTTGTTATTGATGCTGTTTTAAGAACGCTGTTGATCTCTGATAATATTTCTTTGAGATCAAGTGTTTTCTCTCTACCCCATTTACTGAGTATTTCTTTAGCTCTCTCAACAATCTTCTTAATTTTCTCAACCCTGAGATCAATTAAATCAGTTACCACGATCTTCGCGTTGTAAGGACCTACTTTCTCAACATTTTCTATCATTGCTGCTAATAAAGCTGTCTCGCTCTTATCAAGATTTGAGGGAACATAGATCTCTCCAATAGTTTTGCCTCCACTGGTTTTGCTCTCAACATATATTCTTCCGATCCTTCCTTTCTCTTGAAGATCCCTTAAATCAAACTCTGATCCAAAAATCCCTTCTGTTTGCCCAAATATCGCTCCTATTATATCAGGTTTATCTACTATACCATCGACCTCGATCTTTGCTTTGATGATATATTTCAATCCTCCCTATCCTCCAATAATTCTTAATCTTTAAACTTCTAAAAGCTTATAATAGTTAATTGATAATTAAATGAATTTTTCAGCATGCTCTTAATAACTTGATGCATTATAATAATTATTCGGTACAAATCAATTGAGCAAACAGGTAAATTACAAACCTAAGCTTCTAGATAAGAGATGGAGTATTGAGTTTGAGAAGAAGTTATTGGAGCAATGGGAGATAGAGGATCAGTATAGACACGACACATTCGGAGACCCCGAGAAGATAATAGTTATTGACACCCCACCGCCTTACCCCTCAGGGAAATGGCATGTTGGAGCAGCGGCACATTATGCACAGATTGATATGATAGGGAGATATCTCAGAATGAAAGGATACAGAACCTTGGTTCCATGGTACGCTGATAGAAATGGTTTACCGGTGGAGGTTCAGGTAGAGAAGTTAACAGGTATAAATCCACATGAGATGGCGAAGACTCCCGAGGGAAGAGAGAGATTCCTTGATCTCTGCAAGAGAGAGCTTGATAAGATAGAGAATGAGTTAGTCAAGATCTGGAGAAGATTAGGATGCTCCTTTGAATATTGGAGAGAGGGAACAGACAGCCCCTCCTATAGAGTATTGACACAAAACACTTTTCTTGAACTCTGGAAAAAGAAGCTCGTCTATGAGGCTGAGAGACCTGTTTACTGGTGCCCTCGTTGTAGAACAGCGTTGGCGGAAGCCGAGTTAGAGTATCAGTTCCAGAGATCAAAATTATATTATATAAGGATTAATATCTCAAATGGATCAGCGGCTGTTATAGCTACTACTAGACCAGAGCTTATAGGAGCTATGGTGGCTCTAGCCTATAATCCTAATGACCATAGGTACAAGGGATTAGCTGGGCTGAAAGGAATAGTTCCTATATATGAGTATGAAGTCCCAATCATAGAGCTTGAAGAAGTTGATCCTAGCTTTGGAACAGGGTTTATGATGATCTCTACGTATGGAGATATCAGAGATGTTAGAATCGTGAGAGAATTAGGTCTCAAACCAAGAGTGATTATAAATAAAGATGGTTTAATGAATGAGCTAGCAGGTCCTCTAACGAATCTAAGTATCAGAGAGGCGAGGGAAAAAATAGTTAAATTACTAAGAGAAAAAGGGTACCTGATAAAAGAGGAAGATCTGGGAGAAAGAGAAGTTCCTGTATGCTGGAGGTGTAAAACCCCTATAGAAATTATTCATTCTAGAGAATTCTTCCTCAAACAACTTGATTTTAGAGAAGATCTGCTTAAATTAATCGATCAAATGAAGTTTTACCCTGAGACGCATAGAGGTAAATTAATTGAATGGATCAAGAGTCTGAGAATGGATTGGCCTATATCAAGATCAAGGTATTATGCAACTGAAATACCTCTCTGGAAATGTAGTGTCTGTGGAAACTACATAGCGCCGGAGCCAGGAAAATATTATAGACCTTGGAGAGATCCTCCACCAGTAGACAAGTGCCCTTATTGTGGAGCTGATAAAGAGAAGATCTTAGGAGAAACAAGAGTATTTGACACATGGTTTGACTCAAGTATCTCGGTTCTTTACGCTACGAGATGGGGTAAAGACCCGGTATTCTTTGAGAAAGCTTCTAGAAATACTCTGAGGCCACAGGGTTATGATATTATAAGGACATGGCTCTACTACTCTATCCTGAGAGTCTACCAGTTAACTAGTCAACCAGCGTTTAAATGGGTCAGGATTAGTGGCATGGGTCTAGACGAGAAAGGCGAGGCTATGCATAAGAGCAAGGGTAATGTGATAAATCCAGAACCTTTTATAGAAAAGTATGGTGCCGATGCTTTCAGGTACTGGGCCGCTGCGGCAAGTAGATTAGGCTACGACTATAGATTCAGTGAGAATATGATTAGAACAGGCTCCCTATTCGTAACAAAACTCATCAATATAGCAAGATTCATATCAGCATTTGATATTCCATCAGAAAAAACAATTATGCTTAGAGAGATCGATAAAGCACTCTTGAAGAAACTTAATGAGGTTATAAGGAGAGTGGATGAGAGCTATAGTAATTTTGATGTATTTGAAGCTATTCAGGAGATCTATAAGTTCACGTGGGATATATTCGCGAGCAATTACCTGGAGTTGGTTAAACAAAGAGCTTATAATCAGGAGAATAAGTATCAATTAGAAGAGCAGAAGGCTGCATGGTACACACTCCATAAAGCACTCTCAACAATACTGCTCCTCTTAGCTCCTATAATGCCCTTCGTCACTGACTACATATGGAGAGTAGTTTATGGAGGAAGTGTACATAGACAAAGTTTTCCGAAGATCAATGATAAATACGAGGAATTCAGTGTTGAAGCACTTGAGCTCGCTATAGAGATCAATAGTTTAGTGTGGAGGTATAAGAAGAGTATGAATATGAGATTCTCGGAGGAATTGAAGGGAGTACTTTATATAGATGATGAGTATGCGAGATATATAGTTGATGAGTTAAGGGATCTTCACAAGATCAGAGATATTAGGGTTGGTAGACCACAAGCCGCAGAAAAGATTATTAAACTAAATGACAAAGTCTTCCTAGAATTAATAGATTAGCTAGATCTATATAATTTCTTCTTCTAATCTCCTTAACACAATTCTTCTCAGCCACAATGCAATACCTAACACTATTAAGATTATCGCTAAACCAACATAAACATACGTGAATCTTAGGAGTAGAGTGATTAGCTGAGGTGATAAAATTATTTTCTTATTAATATCTGATTTAATAGATAACTGATCAGAATATTTCTCGTATCCGCTACTGTATATATCGATTGAGTAGTCCCCCGCAGGGATACTCACTACTCCTAGACCGTCGACATCAGTAGATATCTCATATGTATATGCAGAATTCTCTAAACTAGTCAACATGATCTTTGACACCAGTGGTTTTCCTATGTCATCCAATACAGTGAGCGAAACTCTGTAAGTTTTTCTCATAATCACGATAGTTGTATTTAACGAATCTTTAACAAAACCCAGATCCTTAGTTACAGGTTGGTAGAGCGCAGAGATCTCTTCAAATGGGATTAATCTCAAAGACACGTTGTACCCCATAGGCACGTATATCGTTTCAACACTCTTATTAATGATCTGTTTTAGATATAACTTACCATCTGCATAAATCTCCGCATTAAAACCACCTCTCAATCCGGTTCCGAGCTGATCTTTTAATGTGAGATTTACTGGAGCTAGCTTATTTGTAAGAGTAATAGTTAGAGTAATTGTCTCATTAATATTTTGTGGAGTTGGTTGAAGAGTTAATCTCATACTCTCTCTATATATCGCCGACACCTCTACTAAATACTTTCCATAAGCCACGGTAGCCTCAGCAAAACCTTTAACTGATACTACTCTATAC